>NZ_FAOZ01000004.1:300000-519204 GCF_001536285.1 Parafrankia irregularis
ACTGTCGCGACCGGCACCGCTGGCGAGCCAGGCCACGTCGTGGCCCTCGTGGCGCAGCTGGGCGACGGCCTCGGCGAGTCCGCGCAGGTTGCCGCCGTGCGCGTTGACGAACACGATCCGTCCGCTCCAGTCCCGCATCGAGCGGGCCAGCTCGACCAGCAGCAGCCGCAGCGCCTGCGTGCCGATGGACATCGTGCCCGGAAACCCCTGGTGCTCCCCGCTGGCCGTGTAGATGACGGGCGGGGCGACCAGCACCGGCACGGCGGCGTCGTGCTGGCCAAGGCGCTGGTGCTGGCCAAGGCGCTGGTGCTGGCGCAGGTGCTCGGCCGCGCCTTCGGCCACCGCCACCGCGATCGTGGTGTCGGTGGTCAACGGCAGGTGCGGCCCGTGCTGTTCGCAGGAACCCACCGGGACCAGCACCAGCGGCGCCGGCGGCACGGCGGGCCATGCCCGCGCCGCCAGCGTCACCGACGCTCCCGATGGCACCGTCACTGCGCCGGCACCGACACCGACACCGGCTCTGGCGCGGGCACCGACTCCGCCGTGGGCACCGACTCCGCCGCGGGCACCGACTCCGGCGACGGCGTCGGCGCGGGTACGACGACGCCGAGCGTGCGGGAGAAGCCGCTGGGGATCAGGACGTCGTCCGGGGTCAGG
Organism: Parafrankia irregularis; assembly: GCF_001536285.1. Classification (NCBI taxonomy): domain Bacteria; kingdom Bacillati; phylum Actinomycetota; class Actinomycetes; order Frankiales; family Frankiaceae; genus Parafrankia; species Parafrankia irregularis. Next base: position 300,658 of record NZ_FAOZ01000004.1, read on the forward strand.
TCGTGGATGGACGTGTGGCCGAGCGCGAGCAGCGCCGAGTCGATCCCGTTGCGCAGCACGTCCAGGACGTTCTCCACGCCGGCCTGCCCGTTCGCGGCCAGGGCCCACAGGTAGGCACGGCCGATCATGACGGCCCGCGCGCCGAGCGCCAGGGCCTTCACGACGTCCCCGCCGCGGCGGATGCCGCTGTCCATCACCACTTCGATGTCCCCGCCGACGGCTTCGACGACCGAGCGCAGGGCACGGATCGGGGCCGGGGTGCTGTCGAGGTTGTTGCCGCCGTGGTTGGAGACGGAGATCGCGCTGACGCCGGCGTCGCGGGCACGCAGGGCGTCGTCCACCCGGCTGACGCCCTTGAGCATGAACGGCCCGTCCCACTGCTGGCGCAGCCAGGCGATGTCGTCCCAGCTCGGCGGGGGTGTCTGCATCCATTCGCCGTAGGCGCCGAAGAAGGTGGGCACCGGCTGGCCGGGTTCGGCCAGGTTCGGCACGGACAGGTCGGGGAGTTTGCCGGTACGCAGGTAGCTCGCCAGCCAGGCCGGGCGGGACAGGCCCTGCGGCGCCATCTTCACCATGGTCTTCAGGTCGAGCCGTTCAGGGATCCAGGGGCTGCCCCAGTCGCGGCTGTGCGAGAACGACCAGTCGAGGGTCACGATGAGGCCGACCGCGCCGCCCTCGCGGGCGCGTTCGAGCCGGCGGACCATCGACTCCCGGGTGCCCATCCAGTAGATCTGGAAGAACGTGCGCGGGTTGGCGGCGACGACCTCCGCGAGCGGCTTGCTGGCGAACGAGCTGAGGCCCATCGCGGTGCCGCGGGCCGCGGCGGCCCGGGCGACGGCGACCTCCCCGTCGGGGTGGACGGCCTGGACACCGGTCGGGGAGATGATGACCGGCAGCGAGATCTCCTGGCCGAGGACGGTCGTCGCCAGCTCACGCTTTTCCTTCAGCCCGGCCACGTGCGGGGCGAAACCGAGCTCGTCGAACGCGCCGGTGTTGTCGCGGTAGGTCACACCGGCTTCCGAACCGGCCAGCAGTGCGCTGTACACCGATTTCGGGAGCCGGCGCTGCGCGCGCCGCTGCGCTTCGGCGACTGATTCGAACCAAGTGTTACCCATGCTCCACCTTCTTGCCGCTTCAATATTTCGCCGGTGCTTCAGCGCGCCGGGGTGAATCCCGCCAGCGGGTTCTCGGCGCACGCGGAGACCGGCGGGGCCGCCGGAGCTGCCAGGGTGGCCGCGTCCGGCCGGGTGCCGAGCTGGAGCAGCACCGGCTCGCGCCGTCCGGCGGGTTCCCGCCGGTGCGAATGGTCGAGGCTCAGCGCCGGGACGGTCCGCTGCGGGTCGGCCAGCGCGGCCTGCCCGTAGCCCTGGACGCATTCGGGGTCCGGCCCGTCCAGGGGCAGGCCGGTGAAGAACTTCGCCGCCATGCAGCCGCCGCGGCACACGTCGTAGTGCTGGCACGCCGAACACGCCCCGCCGCCCTGCGGTTCGCGTAGCCGGCCGAACAGCTCACTGGTTCGCCACACCTGGGCGAAACCACCATCGGTGACGATGTTCCCAGCACGGAACGTCTCGTGGATCGTGAACGGGCAGGCGTAGACGTCGCCGACCGGGTCGATGAGGCAGACCACTCGCCCCGCCCCGCACAGGTTCAGCCCGGGCAGTTTCTCGCCGAAGCCGGCGAGGTGGAAGAAGGAGTCGCCGGTGAGCACCTTCTCGCCGGCCCGCACCAGCCATTCGTAGAGGTCACGCTGCTGGTCGTGGGTGGGATGGAGCTCGTCCCACACGTCCGCGCCGCGCCCCGACGGGCGCAGCCGGGTGAGCCGCAGGGTCGCGCCGTGGTCGTCCGCGATGCGCTTGAACTCGTCGAGCTGGTTCACGTTGTGCCGGGTGACGACAACCGAGATCTTCGCGTCCCGGAAACCGGCGGTGGTCAGGTTGTCCAGCGCCCGCAGCGCCATCGCGAACGAGCCCTCGCCGCGGACCTGGTCGTTCACCGCCGCGGTGGCGCCGTCGAGGGAGACCTGGACATCCACGTAGTCGGTCGAGGCCAGGTAGCGGGCCCGAGCGGCGTCGATCCGCACGCCGTTGGTGGAGAACTTCACCCCGACCTGGTGGTTGACGGCGTATTCGAGCAGATGCCAGAAGTCGGGGCGCACGGTCGGCTCGCCGCCGCCGACGTTGACGTAGAAGACCTGCATCGCCTGCAGCTCGTCGATGATCGACTCGCACTGCTCGGTGCTGAGCTCCCGCGGGTCACGCCGGCCGGACGCCGACAGGCAGTGCACGCACGACAGGTTGCAGGCGTACGTCAGCTCCCAGGTCAGGCAGATCGGTGCGGCCAGGCCACGTTCGAACCGCGCCACCAGCGGCATCGCCCGCTCGGTGTCGGCGGGCTCGGTCAGGATGGTCAACTGGCTTCTCCCTCTGGCTCACGTGGCTCACGGGGACGGATCACGTCGGCGTTGGCCAGCCCGCGCAGCGCGGCCGCGAACGACGGCCACTGCTCGGCGGGGACACCGGCTCGGCGCAGGGCGGTGCGGGCGTCGGGCGCGTCGCCCAGGCCTCGCACCACCTCGACCAGCTCCCTGCGCTTCAGGAAGATCAGACGGCGGTTGCCGAAGTGGTACGCGAGCGCCCCGAACGACTCGGGGCGCAGCGCGACGGACCGGGACAGCTCCCAGGCCGCGTCGAGGGTCTGGTCCTCGAGGGTGCGGTCCTTGAGGGTGCGGTCTTTGAGGGTGTCAGTAGACACCGCACATCCCGTCGATCGAGACCTCCTCGATCAGGGTGTCCTCGACCAGCGGTGCCTCGGTGCCGTGGTGGATCTGCGCGGCGGGGCCGGTGGGGGCGGCGGGGCCGGTGGTGCCGACCTGCTCCGCCTCGACCTGGGTGCTGGGCCTGCGCATGTTGCCTCCTCGTGTCACGTACCGGTGGTCACGTACCGGCCGGCAGCCGGCGCGCTCGGTGGTGTGCGGTCACATTAATGGCACCTGTGGCTAAAATAAAGCCCCATGAGGCCACCGCCCGGGTTGTTACCGCCGTTACCCGTCCTGTCCGCCCTGCCTGCCCTGCTGGCGCTGCTCGCCGACAGGGCCGCGCCCCCGAGCCGTCGGGAGAGCCGATGAGTGGCTCCCAGCAGGCGACAGAATCCGACCGCTACGCCGGCAGGCGGGTGAAACGGGTCGAGGACGCACGGCTTCTCACCGGGCGAGGCACCTTCGTCGACGACGTGGTGCGCCCCGGCATGCTGCACGTCAACTTCGTCCGCAGCCCGGTCGCACGGGCCCGGATCACCGGCATCGACATCTCCGAGGCACTCGCCCTCGACGGCGTGCACGCGGTCCTCACCGCCGCCGACATCAACCCCCACGTCCACGAGCAGTGGTTCAGCCTGGAAGGGCGCCACGCGCCGGACACCCCCCGCCCGCCGCTGGCCGAGGGCGAGGTGCGCCACGTCGGTGACCCGGTGGCGATGATCATCGCGCAGGACCGCTACATCGCCGAGGACGCCGCCGAGCTGGTGATCGTCGACTACGACCAGCTGCCGCCGGTGGTCGACTACGCCACCGCGTTCGATTCGTCCGAGCTGGTCCACGAGGCGTACCCCGGAAACCTCGTCGGGCAGATCGGTGGCCGGCCGATGGCCGACCTCGCGCCCACCTTCGACAGTGCCCCGCACGTGGTGAGCGAGACGTACCACCAGCAGGCCTACTGCGCGATGCCGATGGAGACCCGCGGCATCGTCACCGAATGGTCGCCGTCCGACGGGACGATGACGATCTGGACGGCGACGCAGTCCCCGCACGAGGTGCGCGGATTCTGCGCCCGCCTGCTCGCGATCCCCGAGCACTCGGTGCGGGTCGTCATGCGCGACACCGGCGGCGGCTTCGGGCAGAAGGTGCTGCCGCTGCGCGAGGACATGTGCATGATGATCGCGGCGACGAAGGTGCCCGCCCCGCTGAAGTGGATCGAGGACAGGCAGGAGCACCTGCTCGCCGCCGGCCAGGCCCGCCACGAGCACGGCGAGGCGCGGATGGCCTTCGACGACGACGGCCGCATCCTCGCCGCCACCATCGACCACGTGCAGGACGCCGGCGCGTACCCGTCACCGAACCCGGTGGGCAGCGGTATCGCGGTCGGGCTGATCTTCCCCGGGCCGTACCGCATACCCGAGGGGACGTTCAACTCCCGGTTCGCCTTCTCCAACACCAGCGGGCGGGTCGCCTACCGCGGCCCGTGGCAGTTCGAGTCGGTGGCCCGCGAGTGCCTCCTCGACGTCGCCGCCCGCCAGATCGGCATCGACCCCGTCGAGCTGCGCCGCAAGAACATGCTGCGCCGCGACGAGCTGCCGACGGCGAACTGCAACGGCATGCCCTACAGCGACATCACGCCGCTGGAGACGTTCGAGCAGGCCCTGGAGATCCTCGACTACGACGCGTTCCGCCGCGAGCAGGAGCAGGCCCGGGCCGCCGGGCGCTACATCGGCGTCGGCACCTGCACCTACGTGGAGCCGACCGCGGGCGCGAGCGCGCTGTACGGCACCGAGGGCGCGACGATCCGGGTCGAACCGTCCGGCAAGGTCAACGTGTACGTGGCCGGCGGCTCGTGCGGCAACAGCCTGGAGACCACGGTCATCCAGCTCACCGCCGACGCCCTCGGCGTCGACATCGCGGACGTCAGCAGCATCCAGGGCGACACGGCCGTGACCCCGTTCGGTGGCGGCACGGGTGGAAGCCGCTCGGGCCCGATGACCGCCGGCGCGGTCAACCAGACCGCCACCGAGCTGCGCGGACGGATCCTGGCCCTGGCCGCCCACCTGCTCGGCGGCGTCCCGGTCGACGAGGTCGAGTTCACCCGCGGCGTCGCCTCGGTGAAGGGCAGCCCCGAGAAGCAGGTGACGCTGGCGGAGATCGCCGAGACCGCCTACTTCAAGTCCGGCTCGCTGCCCGCGGAGCTGTCCGTGGGCCTGGAGGTCAGTGGACGGTTCCGGGCCCAGCACCTCATGCTGTGGGCCAACGCGACGCACGTGTGCACCTGCGAGGTCGACATCGTCACCGGCGAGGTGAAGCTGCTGCGCTACATCGTCAGTGAGGACTGCGGGCCTATGATCAACCCGAACGTCGTGGAGGGCCAGATCTTCGGCGGCACCGTCCAGGGCATCGGTGGCGCGCTCTACGAGGAGCTCGCCTACGACGATGCCGGCAACCCCGTCACCACCACGTTCATGGACTACCTGCTGCCGACCGCGGCGGAGGTGCCCACGATCGAGCTCGGGCACGTCGAGACACCCAGCATCGGCCCCGGCGGCTACAAGGGTGTCGGTGAGGGTGGCGCCATCGGCGCCCCACCCGCGGTGATCAACGCGGTCGCCGACGCGCTCGCGCCGTTCGGCGTGCGCATCTCCCGGCTGCCGCTGACCCCGTCGACCATCATCGACCTGCTTGAGGAAGCGGCCCAGCGCGGCGCGGCCGGCGCGGCCGGTGCGGCGCGGACGGCGGTGGCGGGATGAAGCCGGCGACGTTCGAATACCACGCTCCGACCAGCGCCGAGGAAGCCGTCGGCCTGCTCGCCGACCTGGACGACGCGAAGGCCCTCGCCGGCGGCCAGAGCCTGGTGCCGATGCTGGCCCTGCGGCTGGCGGTCTTCGAGAACCTCGTCGACCTGCGCCGCGTCGACGAGCTGCGCGGTATCGAGACGCGCGACGGGTCGGTGTGGATCGGTGCCGGCACCACCCAGGCGACCATCGGGCGCTCCGAGTCGATCGGCCTCAACGTGCCGCTGCTCGCCCGGGCCACCCCGCTGATCGGCCACCTCCAGATCCGCAGCCGTGGGACCATCGGAGGCTCCATCGCCCATGCCGACGCCTCCGCCGAATACCCGGCGGTCGCGCTCGCCCTGGACGTCGAGCTCGACGCACTGTCACCCCGCGGGCGCCGCACCATCCCCGCGGCCGAGTTCTTCACCGGCACGTGGAGCACCGAGCTGGAGGACGACGAACTGCTCACCGGCATCACCTTCCCGGTCTGGCAGGGCCGTGCCGGGTTCGCTGTCGAGGAGTTCGCCCGTCGTCACGGCGACTTCGCGATGGCCGGTGCCTGCGTCGCCGTCGGTGTCGGCTCGGACGGGCGGATCGACCGGTGCGCCATCTCCCTGTTCGGCCTGGGCCCGTGCGCCCGCCGGGCGACGGAGGTGGAGACCGAGCTGCTCGGCACGTCACCCGCCGACAGCGACGCCGACGAGATCGGGCGGACCGCCATGGCCGGCCTCGACTCGGTTCCCACCGACCTGCACGGGTCGGCCAGCTATCGCAAGCGCGTGGGCGCGGCCATGGTGGCCCGGGCCTGGCAGCGGGCCTTACAGGAGGCGGTCGGTGACTGACGTCGACATCCAGGTACGGGTCAACGGGATCGCGCGGCGGGCCAGTGTGCCGCCGCGGCTCATCCTCGCCGACTTCCTGCGGGTCAACTGCGGGCTCACCGGCACGCATCTGGGCTGCGAGCACGGTGTCTGCGGCGCATGTTCGGTGCTCCTCGACGGTGAGGCCGTCCGCGCCTGCCTGATCTTCGCCGTGCAGGCCGACGGCGCCGAGATCACGACCGTGGAGGGGCTGGCGGAGCCCGACGGCGAGCTGTCCGTCGTCCAGGCCGCCTTCCGTGATCACCACGGCCTGCAGTGCGGGTTCTGCACACCGGGGTTCGTCGTCTCGGTGACGGCCTTCCTCGAGGAGAACCCGAAGCCCACCGACGACGAGATCCGGGACGCGCTGTCCGGGAACCTCTGCCGCTGCACCGGGTACCAGGGAATCATCAACGCCGTCCGGGCCGCGGCGGAAGCCCTGGCCGAAGGCGCCGGCTCTGCGAAGGAATCCGAATGAAACTGGAGAACACACTCAGTATTCCCGTGCCGGCGGATGAGGCCTGGCGGGTGCTGCTGGACGTCGAACGCATCACGCCGTGCGTCCCAGGCGCGGTGCTCACGTCCAAGGACGGCGACAGCTACCAGGGCAAGATCAAGGTCAAGGTGGGCCCGGTCGGCCTGACCTACAACGGCACGATCAAGTTCGTCACCCAGGACGAGGCCGCCAAGGTCGCGGTGCTCGAAGCCAGCGGCCGGGAGCTGCGCGGGAACGGAACCGCCAAGGCGCTGGTCACCTGCCGGCTGGTGGACTCCGGTGACTCGTCCACCAACGTCGAGGTCGAGACCGACCTGGACATCACCGGAAAGCCCGCGCAGTTCGGCCGCGGGGTGCTCGCCGAGGTCGCCGGAACCCTGGTCGGAAAGTTCGCGACGAACCTCGCCAACGAGCTGACCGCGACTCCCACCGAGACACCGGCCACGCCGGCCGAAACACCTGCCGTGCCAGCCGCGCCGGCCGCGGCGAACGGTTCCGCGGAACCGGCCGCGGCGCCACCCGCCGTGCCGCTGGCGGCAACCGAGGCACCGGCCGCCGGCGCACCTGCGGCACCGGCAGCACCTGCGGCATCCGCGGCACCGGAGGCGCCGATGGCCGAGCCTCTCGACCTGCTGGCCACGGCGAGCGCGGGACTGCTCACCAAGTTCACGCCGCTGCTCATCCGTCTCGCCCCGCTCGCGCGCTACCTCCCGCTCGCGCGTTCCGCGGCGGCGCCGGCCGGGGCGTTGCTGCTGGTCGTCGCCGTGGCGCGGCGCAAGCCACGCCCCATCGTGGTCAACGTGGTCCTTCCGCCCGGCCCGGGCACCAGGCGCTGACCGCGGGCACGCAGCCAGGACAGCCCCCGGATGCTCTCGGCGGCCGGTTCCGCGGAACCGGCCGCCGACCGGCTCCAGCCATCCGGGCTACTGGTGCAGCTGGGCTACTGGCGCAGCTGGGCTGCCCCGGGCGCGGCCTCGAACCAGACGTTCTCCTCGACCAGGCGCCGGCTCTTCCAGCCCTCGTCGGTGCGCACCATCTCGTGGTTGTAGAAGCCGCCGCAGTAGGACAGACCGGTCGTCCCCGGCAGGCGCATGGGGTTGAAGAACATCGCCAGCACCTTCGCGGTGTCGCCGGCGAGCTCGATCTCGATGTTGGTGATGTAGTGCTGCGTCATCGGGATCATGCCGATGCCGTTCGTCAGCCAGACCTCCATCTCGTCGCGTGAGCCGAAGCTGGTGTCCGACGAGCTGGCTGCCCGGTAATCAATGAATGCGTCCTCGGTGAAAACCGTCCGCCACAGATCCCAGTCCCTGGTGTCGACGCCCCGCGCGTACCGGGCCAGCACCTCGTGAATCTCGATCTTGTCGGCCAGCTCCTGTAAGCCCATGCGGTTCCTTCCTCGAAAATCTTCGTTCACGGGTGGCGCCTGGCGTGGTCGATGAGTAACATACGCTCGCACAGCGCGCCGCCGATCGTGCGTACGAATGCAGACCGGATGCGGGCATGCGTGTAATACCGGCGCGCGGAAGCCGGTATTAACGGCGGAACGTCAGTTGTCTTACCACGGCCGGATGTGCGCAATCAACCTGCAATCCGCAGCTCCCAGCGGTTGGCAGCCGGGTCGGCGCAGAACAGCACGGTCAGGCCGTCTCGGCCGGTGGTCCGGTAGCTGATGCCGGCGGCGCGTAGCCGTGACTCGACCTCGGTATCGATCTCCACGGCGGTGTGTGCCCTGGCTGCGGGCCGATGGTCCGGGTCGGTACTGAGATGGATCTGGCTGGCATCGTCCGCCTCGTACCAGCGGGCGACTCCGACCAGGTCGGCGGGCACGTCGATCCGGCGGTAACCGAGGATGTCGACGAGGAACGCGCCTTCGGCATCCTCAAGACCGGGCGGAACGCCGAGGTTGGCGTGGTGGAATCGTGGCATGCCCCAACGCTGGCATCAGATGCGGCCGAGTTCCAGTGGCTGGCGTCGGACGTTACGGTCGGCGTACAGTTCCCACCCGGTAGGACGGGCCCGCACTGACGGCCTGAATCCGGGAGGAATCCGAGTGGCGGAACCACTTAGTCCTGCCCGGTCGAAATGTCAATGACCGGAATTCGGAGAATAGGCAAGGCGGAGGAGCTGGGATGGCGGACGATCTGGGAGCGGCTGGTCTGCGTTTCGAGCGGGAGGGCGTCATCGGCTGGTGCATCATCGACCGGCCGGCGGCCCGTAACGCGCTCACCCCGGCCATGTACTACGGCATCAAGCGGGCCGTCCGCCTGGTCAACACGGATCCCGAGCTGTCCGCGCTGATCATCACCGGCACCGGTGACGTGTTCGCGCCGGGAGGTGACCTCGGAGGCAGGTCCGAGCCCGGAGACTCCTACCCCACCGACCTCAGGAGCGAGGACATCCTGCCGTTCCTCACGGTCCGTGACAGTCGGGCGCCCGTCGTCTCCGCGGTCAACGGCATCTGCCAGGCCGGTGGCCTGCTGATCGCGATGATGTCCGACATCGCGGTCGCCAGTGACCGCGCCGTCTTCCGGGTGCCCGAACTGCTGCGCGGTATCCCCGACGCCACCTACGCCGCCGTGCTGCCCGCGCACGTCGGGCTTGCCATGGCCCGCGATCTGCTGCTGTCCGCCCGCCGCTTCGACGCGGCCGAGGCACAGCGCCTGGGCGTCATCAGCCGGGTCGTCCCGCACGACCAGTTGCGTGAGGCCGCGCTGCAGGCCGCGGGTGAGATCCTGCAGACCGCTCCGGAGGCCCGGATGCACGTCAAGCGCATGCTCAACGAGCGCTACGGTCTCATCGACTACCAGACGATGACCTGGTCGCTGGAGAACTCGCCGGAACCGCGCGAGGGAATGCGCGCCTTCATGGAGAAGCGCGCGCCCGCCTGGATTCCCGCGGAGTTCGCGAACGGCGGCGGCCGGCGATGACGCCACCTGTCCGGCGATGACGCCAACTGTCTGAGCCGCGGAGGCCTGTGATGGAGACCGGACTGGGCGGGCGCACGGTGGTCGTCACCGGAGGGAACGCCAACATCGGGCGGGCGGTGGCGCTGGCCTTCGCCGCTGAGAGCTGCAACGTCGTCATTGTGGGCCGGGACGAGAAACAGGGCCGCCAGGTCTGCGAGGACCTGGCCAGCCAGGGGGCCCGGGGCGTGCTGTGGCAGGCCGCGGACGTCACGGACCGCGCCCAGGTCGCGGCGATGGCCGCTGCCGTGCACGCCCGGTTCGGCCCGGTGGACGTCCTCGTGAACAACGTCGGCGGCAACGTCGGCATGGACGCGTTCGCCGACTCCGACCCGGACACCTGGGAACGCGACATCGCGCTCAACCTCACCAGCACGCTGAACTGCACCCATGCTCTCCTGCCCCGGATGATCGAACAAGGCCGTGGGCGGATCATCAACATCGGCTCGACATCCGGAATAGTCGGCGACCCGCTGCTCGCCGTCTATTCGGCGATGAAGGGCGCGGTACACACCTTCACAAAGGTGTTGGCCAAGGAGGTCGGGCGGCACGGCATCACCGTGAACGCCGTCGCGCCCTACGGCACGGTTCCGCAGGACTTCCAGAAGGAGGTCAGCGCCGGCAGCCGCTGGCATCCACAGGGCGTCTTCGCGCGACTGGCCGCGACCCGGGCCGAGGAGTTCCACTCGATCGGCCGCCGGACCGTGCTGACCCGCCAGACCGCCTACCCCGCCGAGATCGCCGCCGCCGCCGTCTACCTCGCCTCCGACGGCGCAGCCTTCGTGACCGGCCAGGTGCTCTGCGTGGACGGCGGAACGCAGATCGCCTGACGTCTCAGCGACAGTAGGGAAATCAGTGCAGGAATCAGGGTCATTACCGCCGTTGTGCCCGGTCGAACTGGCCGTCGATGTGCCCGCACCGGATGGAGCGTGGCAGATCGCGGTAAGCATCCATCTGCCGGCGGGGGAGGTTGCTTCGGCAGGCCCGCGGCCCGTTCTCGTCGCGCTTCCCGGCGGCGGATACAACCGGCGCTACTTCGACCTGCCAGCCGCCGGATTCAGCCAGGCGGAACACCACTGTCGGCAGGGCACCGTCGTCGTCGCGATCGACCATCTCGGGGTCGGTGACAGTACCGTTCCACCGCCGGCGGTCACCACCCTGGCGACTCTTGCCGCCGCGAACCACACCGTCGTCACCGACCTGCTGGCACGGCTGCGGGGCGGCACGGTCGCGCCGGGCGTCCCGCCGCTGGAGGTCTCCGCCGTGATCGGTGCCGGCCAGTCGCTCGGCGGCCACGTGCTCGCCGCGATGCAGGCCGACCACCGCACCTTCGACGGCGTGGCGATGCTCGGCAGCAGCATGTCCGCCACCACCATGCCCGTCCGCCCGGGCACCCCCGAAGTCGAGATCCCGGCGGGAACGCCCGACGCGGACGCGGCCCTGCTCGCGCTGGCGAACACCGACTGGCCCTGGGTCTTCCACTGGCAGGACAGTCCTGACGGCGCTGACACCGTCGGTGGCCCGGACGCCAACCCGCCGGCCACGCCGTGGGACCGGGCCTCCCTGATCGCCGCGGACCTGGCAGGAGGCCTCCCCGCACGGCGGACCGCCCCACCGTGGGGCAGCCTCACCGCCCCGGGATTCGGCTTCGAGTCGATGCTGCCCGGGGTGGTGAGCGCCCAGATCGCGTGCATCGACGTCCCTGTTCTGCTCGCGACCGGTGAGCGGGACGTCTGCCGCCCGCTCACCGTGGAGCTCGCCGGCTTCGTCGCGGCCACCGATCTCGCGGGTTTCGTCGTGCCCAGGATGGCGCACATGCACAACTTCGCGGACACCCGCGGCCTGCTGTGGGAACGTCTCGACGCTTTCATCGCCCACGTGGCCCGGGCCGCAACCCGATCCGCCGGCTGAACGAGGGCTCCCGATCGGTCGGGAATGGCCCCTTTGGGAGGATCAGCCCATGCGCACGCGCCCGGCCTCGGATACGTCGACTTCGGCATCGAAGGCGCCGGCTTCGGCTCCGAAGGCGCCGGCTTCGGCCTCGGAGGCGCCGGCTTCGGAAGCGCCGGCCTCGGAGGCGCCAGTTCCTGTTCCGGTTCCCGATCCGCCGGATGCGGCGTGGGCGCAGGCCGTTGCCAGCTGCCGCGGGATCGTCGACGCCGAGGTCCGTCCGCTGCGCGACCGGTATCGGCGGCGAGCGAGTCGGCACCAGCTCTTTTACCGTCTCAGCGGGCTGGCCACGCTGTTGCTGGCGGTCAGCCTGCCGCTGCTCGCCGGCTTGCGGTTCGACCACCGTGACGTGGCCCTGTCCGTCGTGGGCGTCTGCGTGGCGGTGCTCACCGGGCTGCGCGAGTTCTACCGGTGGGACGAGGTGGGGTCCCGACTGCGGCGGACCGAGAACGCGCTCTCCGACGCGCTCCTGCGCTGGGAACTGGCGGTCAGCGACGGCGTCCCGGCCGCCGATCCCGAGCAGGGCCCGCGTGCCTGCTACACGGCGACGGAGGAGCTTCTCACCACGGTCCGCGCGATCCGGGACGCCCAGGCCGCCGCATAGCAGAACCGCCGGCCGCCGCCGGCCGCCGCCGGCCGAGGACCCGAGGACTCTGGCTGGGCACCTGAGCGCGGCGGCCTGGTTGGGCGAGTCGCAAGCGTGGAGGATTCTGGTCGCTCCGACGACCGAAATCCTCCACGCTTGCGGATTGTCAGGTGTTCGCGAGCCCATAGCAGAATCCCGAACCTCGGGTAACCGTTGCGACCAGACAAGACTTGAGGATTTTGGTCGTCGGAACGACCAAGATTCCATGATCTTTGGGTGGTGGTGATCCCGGTCGCACCCCCGGTCATATTGATCCTGGTTGAAAATGGTTTCGTGGCGGGCACCCGCATACCCGTTTTGCGGATCTTGTTGGGAATTGCTGGCAGGGCGTGGCACCGCGCGCGCTGCGCGGCCGGCACGGGAGCCCCTGTGGGTGGCCGTGTGGCGGGCGGCAGTGGACCGCCTTCCTGGAATCTCTCCGGTCTTTCGTCCTGGCAGCCGGGCGACCTTCTTCTCGCGGTGTCATTTCTCATCAACGGCCGGCGCCGGCTGATGCGTAGCATTTCGCCGGTACCCACGCCTGTTGTCACGGTGCGCGGGTGGGTGGGCGGTCGCGCGGCTGCGCGGAAATGGCATCGGTCCCGGGCGAGACGGTGAGAGGAAAATACCTGTGGCGGAGCCGGTGGGTAAGCCCGTCGAAGGTGAGCGCTACCACGATCTCGACGCGCTGCGTGGGGTCCTCATGCTGGTGGGCGTCTTCGTCCACGTCTCGACCCTGGGGGTCGACCCGGTTTTCGACTTCATCGCCCGGGCCTCCGGTCTTTTCCGGATGGAGACCTTCTTCGTGGTCTCCGGATTTCTCGCCACGATGCTTGTCGCGAAATACGGCGCGTCTCGTGCCGTGCGCCGCAGGCTTGTCGCGGTCGGGGTTCCGCTGCTGGCCACCCAGCTGGTTTTCAACCCGCCGACGCTGTGGATGAGCAGTGTCTTCCACAGCGGTCACGAGATGTCCTTCGCCGAGTTCCTGAGTTTCGGTTCCGGGGAGGCGCTCGCCGGCCGGCTCAACTGGTACCTGCATCTGTGGTTCCTGTTGGTGCTGGTCGGGTATGTGCTGCTCACCCCCGCCGCGGTGCGTGCGCTGAGGGCGGTGACCACGACCCGGGCCTACCAGCTGACCACCGCGGGGCGGCTGCGCGCGATGACCGCGATCACGCTGGCGGTGCTGGCTCTCATGGCCGCCGGGCGGGCCTGCTGGAGTGGCGCCCTCGAGCCCGTTCTCGGCTCGGGCTTCCATGCCGACCTGCTTCGCCGCGTCCTGGAGTTCCTGCCCTTCTTTCTGCTCGGGGTGCTGCTTCACCTGGACCGCGCCCGGCTGCTGCCGCTCTTCAGCCGACCCGCGCCGGTGGTGCTGGTGGTGTATGCGCTGCTTCTCGCGGTCTCCTGGGGCCGGTGGGTGAGCGTGCTGTCGGCGGGCACCGGCCGTGCTCTGGTCGAGACGCTGTTCGCGCTGCCGGTGATAGCCACGCTCTTCGCCGTGGCCAACCGTTTCGGGTCCCGACCGCAACCCGTCTTCCAGTACCTTTCGGATGCGTCCTACACGGTGTATCTTCTGCACTTCTTCTGGATCTTCGCCTTCGCGCGGCTGCTGGGAATGGACCCGGGTCTCGGGTTCGCGCAGATGGCGGTGCTCGTCGTGGCGACGTACGCAGCCACCTTCGCCTGCCACCATTTCGTGGTGCGGCGTTCCGTGTTGCTGCGCAGGATCTTCAACGGGAGATCGATACGTGGCTCAGCTGGCGCGCGCGAGATGCAGGGCGGCGCCGTGACGTCGATCGACCTGCCTGGACGGCCGGCCGACACCGCGGGTCGCCCGGCCGCCCAGATCGAGCGTGTTTCTTCGGCTCGCTGACAGAGCCCCGGCTCAGCTGGCCGCGGCGCCACCGGCGACCGAGGCTGCCAGCGCCGCGAGCAGGGTCTGCCGGGCGGCAGCCACCGCCGCCCCCAGCGCGCGGGTGAAAGCGGTGCTGTCAGCGGCCGCGGTGGCCAGCCGCGCGGCGTCGGCCTGGCCTTCGGCGGGGACCAGGCGATCGAGCAGGCCGAACGGATGCGCGATCGCCAGCAGCGCGGAATCGGCCGGCGACGGCGCGGTCTGCGAAGCCAGCACGGCCTGCAGCCGCTGCCGGAGGGCCTGCCCTGGCGCGGGTTCGCTGACGGGGTGGAGGGTCACCTGGAACACCAGGGCGACCCGTTCCTTCTTCTCGGTCAGGACGCCGCGTTCGACGAGCTGACGGGCCGCCTGCTCCCACAGCGGGGACAGCTCGGTGGCGATGACGGGGAGCAGGTCATCCAGCTTGGCCGGGGCGCCCGTGCTCGCGGCCGCGGTGTGTGCAGAGCGCAGCAGCGGGCTGTCGGGCACCTCCGACGTGCCGGTGCTCAACGCCAGCGTCTCGTCGTCGAACCGTAGGCTGCCGGCCTCCAGCAGGTCGGCGACGAGGGACGCGGCAAGGCCCACGTCGACTCCGACGCCGGCGACATCCTTCCCGCTCTCGTCCAGCGCGAGGAGCAGGAACTTCTCGGCCATGGTGATGTCCATGGCCGACATCATCGCGGCTTCCTGCCGTCCTGACAAAGCAGGCCGTTCCCCCCGGAATGTTAGCTGAAATACACCTGTTTTTATTTCTTGGTTACCTCCGGTTTTTGTCGGACGATGTAAAGGGTTCGGACTTTCCGGCGGTGGTGTTTCCGGCGGTGCGGAGAAGCCGGCTGGCCAGGCCGAGCTGGCGTTTCTGGCGGTGCCGTAGGACCTCCCGCACCCGCTCGGCGTGCTCCGGCGTGCCGCACCAGAGCGGAAGCCCGATGACCGCGCCGCCGCCCTGGTCTGCCGGCTGCCTGCTGACGACCAGGTCCGGCCAGGGCGGCGCGGTCTGGTCCACGGGCCCGAGGGCCTGCTCGACCAGCTCGGCGACCGCGGCGGGGCTGACCGGCTCGCCGGCCCGGCCTCGTTCGACCCGGCCTCGTTCGGCCCGCAGCGGCCAGCGCAGCTCACCGGTCGCGGCGAGGTCGCGGTACCAGGCGATCTGGTCGGCGCGGGCGCTGTCCCGCATCGCCGCGGCCGACTCCGCCGCGCGCAGGGCCGCGACGGCTCGGGCGGCGCTTCGGAGGTCGGGAAAGTGCCCCAGCGGGTGGTGATGTCGCCGCGGCACCTGGGTACGTCGGCTGGGGCCACCGTCCTCGAGCACGGCCGTGCGGGCGTCCACGGTGACGAAGCGCGCTCCGGCGTCGGCGAGGCGCAGCCAGAGGTCCCAGTCCTCCAGGCCGCAGTCCAGCTGGCGCCAGCCACCCACCGTCTCGGTCAGGCCGGCGCGGTGCGCCACCCGGGACGGCTCGAAGAACGGCGAGACGATCTGCAGCTCCGGGTGCCAGAGCAGATCCAACAGGCCGGTGACCGAGGTGCGGATGCCGTCCGGGCCGACCCGGACGGCACCCGTGGCCGCGACATCGGCGCCGGCACCGGCTCGGGCTCCGGCGCCCGAGCCGGCGCCGCAGCCGCCGTGGTGCAGGGCGTCGACCAGGACCGCCAGATGGTCGGGCAGCCACGTGTCGTCATGGTCCAGGTAGGCGATGACGTCACCACGGGCCTGCGCCAGCCCGATCTCCCGGACCGGTGCCGGGTGGCCCTGGCGGGACGTCCGCAGCAGGCGCACCCGGGGATCCACGGCTGCGTATCCGGTGACGATCTCGTCCGTGTCGTCGCTGGAACCGTCCGAGACGACCAGGAGCTCCCAGTCGGGGTAGGTCTGCGCCCGCACCGAGCGCAGCGTCGGCAGGATCCGGCTGGACCGGTTGTAGGTCGGGCAGATCACCGACACTGCGGGCCTGGGCATCGGGTCAGATCCCGGGTCAGCCGATGATCGATCGAACGGCGGGCGCGACGTAGGTGTCGATCAGCCAGCCACCGACGCTCACCCGGTCCAGATGGATGTCGGCCAGACCGGAGTCCTGGAGCCGGTCGGTGCCCTGCTCGAGGCGCACACCGTCCAGCCGCTGGAAGGTCGCGCTGATGGTCTCGGGTCCGCCGCGAACCGGGATCGCGGTGCCCATGGGGGCGAACCGGGAGCCGGTGTCCACCGCCACGCCGCTGGTGGTGGCGCCCGCGATGACACTGCCGGCCAGCAGGCCCGTCCGCAACAGGTCGACCCGGTGGCCGGCGTCGGTGGCGGCGGGGTCGGTTCCGTCCGGCAGCACCAGCAGCACCCGGCCGTCGGCGGCGAGGTAGCCGGCGCGCACGGTGCGGGGCACCTCGACGAGCAGCGCGGCGGCCGCGCAGAGCGCGACGATCAGGACCGACACCACCGAGATCCGCACGATCCCGGCTCCGTTCTCCCTGGCCTCGACGAGCAGCTTCCACCCGGCCCGAAGACCCAGGACGATCACGGCTGCGATCAGGGCGAGGCCGCCGGCCGCGCCGACGGGGCCCAGCGTCACCAGCGCGCCCAGCCACGACTGGGCCGCCAGCCCGACCAGGTAGACGGGGAAGAGGATGCAGCAGAGGCCGAACAGCGAGCTCCACCACAGCCGGGGCAGCTCCCGGCGGTACCGCCCGCCGAACAGGAACCGCGCGGCGGCCCGCCGGGCGTCGGCCATCGACTTCTTCCGCAGGTGCGGGATGTCGAGATGCGACATCAGCGCGATGTATCCGTCGAACTTGACGAACGGGGTGAGGTTGAAGACGCCGTAGATGTAGCAGGCCAGGGCCAGCGCCACGACCGCGTCGTGGACGTCGCCCGCGGGCAGCCCCAGGCTGACGAGCGCGGCCACGCCGGCGCAGACCCACTGCACGGCGACACCGGCCAGCGCGGTGGCGACCCGGTAGCGGTTGTGGCGCAGCCGCCAGCCGTCGGAGATGTCGCAGAAGAACGCGGGCGTCAGATAGAACAACATCACCCCGAGCCGGCGCGGCCGTCCGCCGAGCGCCGTCAGGACGGCGGCGTGCCCCAGCTCGTGGATGCCCGTGACGACCAGCAGGCCACCGAGCACGATGCCGTACTCGCCCAGCCCGAGCGGGTGGCTGACCACCCGCATCAGCGACCCGCCCTGCCAGGCCAGCGCTCCCAGCCCGGCGACCGTGATCGCGAGGTAGATCCCCCGGGCGACGGGTGACATCAGCCTGCGCAGCGCCGGGCGGAACCGCCCCAGCACCCGGCTCGGGTCGACGAGGGTGAGCTGGATCGACAACGGCGGCTGGTAGCTCACCCGCCGCGGCAGCCGGGGCCGTCGGGGCAGCCATCGACGCCGGCGTCGCTCACGCCCGGCGCCGTCCGCGCCGTCCGCACCGGCGGCCGCCGCCTCGGCCGCTGCCAGGTCGGCCGCGTCCACGACCAGGCCGGTCCGAACGAACGCCCGCAGGGTCCGTTCCACCAGCGCGGCGGTCCACGGCGCTCCGAGCACCACGACGAGACCGTCGACATCCCGCTCGCCGTCCAGGGCGGAGAGCAGGGCCGCCGCGTCGGCGCCGACCCGGATGTAGCGGTGCGGCCCGATCTGCGCCACCCAGACGTCCGTGACGTCCACCGGCGGATGCAGGCACGCCTCGGCGGCCAGCACCGGGAGCCGCGGCACCGGGTCGGCCACGGCGACCTGCGTGCTCTTCGGTGCCGGTGCCGGTGCCGGCGCTGGCACTGGCACCGCGGGTTCCTGGTCGTTGGTGGGGGGAGTGGGAGGCCTGGTGGTCGTAACGGACGTGGTGGTCGTAACGGACATGGTCGTTCGTCCCCTTGTCGGTCTTGCGGGGAGAGCCAGGAGGTCGTGCGGTCAGGTGACGTCGCGTCGATGCAGCAGTCGCTCGGCGGCGACACCGGCCACCGCGAGCCAGCCGCAGAACAGGGCGACACCCCACGGCATCGCGAGCACGTCGGTCGCGGTGTCCCGGTAGATGGAGGCCTGGGCGCCACCTGGCAGGAAGCGGGCGAAGTCCGGCACCCAGGCGTTCAGCGCGCTCTCCACGACCAGCGTCCAGATCAGCGTGATGATCACCGCGGGGACCTGCTGGCGGATGACCCAGCCCAGGAACGTCCCCCAGGGGGCGGACAGGGTCGAGACGAGCACCAGGCCGAGGCAGATGAGCCAGGTCTCGCGGTCGAGCACGAGGTCGTCCCCGCGCGCGCCCATCGCGATCCACCCGGTGAGCAGGCCGGTCGCCGCGCCGGCGAGGCCGAAGACGAGACCGCCGAGCAGGCTCACGGTCGCCTTGGCGGCGAGGACGTCCCGGCGCGAGCGGGTGAGCAGCAGCGACCTGCTGATGGTTCCCGTCCGATACTCCCCGGTGACCATGAGCACGCCGAACAGGGCGGCGAACAGCAGGTTCGCGAAGCCGAGCCGGACGACGTCGTGCGAGCCGGCGGCGAGGGTCGTCCGGCCGGCCGCGATGTCGTCGTGGACGACGCTGGAGGTGCCGAGCATGGACAGGGCATCGAGCATGATCGCGGTGAGCAGGAGCGCGGGCAGCAGCCAGCCGCTGCGTGCCTTCAGCAGCTCACTGCGGATCTGTCTGCGCATTGCTTCCCTCCCCGGACGCGCCGACTCCGGCCAACGCGGGTTTCGTGAGCAGGTCGAAGAAGCGCTCCTCCAGCCGGGCTCCGTCGCTGACCAGGCTGCTGAGCTCACCGACGAAGAGGACGCCGCGATTGATGATCGCAATGTCGTCGACGGTGTTCTCCAGCTCGGCGAGCATGTGGCTGGAGAGCAGGACGGTGCGCCCGGCGGCAGCCTGGTCACGCAGGAAGGTGCGCAGCCAGCGGACGCCCTCGGGGTCGAGCCCGTTGGTCGGCTCGTCCAGGACGAGCAGGTCCGGGTCACCGAGCAGGGCCGTGGCCAGGCCGAGGCGCTGGCGCATGCCGGTGGACCAGCCGCGCAGCCGGCGGTTCGCGGCGTCCGCCACCCCCGTCAGCTCCAGGACCTCGTCGACCCGGCTGTCGGGCAGCCCGATCGCCCGGGCGTAGACCGTCAGGTGCCGGCGCCCGGAATGCGCCGGGTTGATGCCGACGCCGTCCATGCTCACACCGACGCGGCGAGCCGGGTCGGTGAGGGCGGAGTAGGGGCCGCCGAAGACGGTGGCGCTTCCCGAGGTGGGGCGTACCAGGCCGAGCAGGCCGCGCAGCGACGTGCTCTTGCCCGCACCGTTCGGCCCGACGAGGCCCACGACGCGGCCGGCTGCCACCTCGAAGCTGAGGTCCTTGACGGCCACCGTCTCACCGAAGGCCTTGGTGAAGGCGTCGAAACGCACGACGGGTGTCACGACCCACCACCGCTTCGGTGGCTCACCGCCTGGCCGATGAGTACCCCCATGCCGGTGACCAGGGCGAGCATCGCCACGATGCCGACGATTCCCAGCGCGGATGTGGCGGCGTGCGAGCCACGAGGGGTGAACATGGCGATGACGGCGATGAGGAGGCCCATCCCGCTCACCAGCGCGGCCAGGACCTGCGGCCGGGTGGCCGCGGAGAGAGCGAATATCCGACTCATCAGTGTTCTCCTCACCCGGGTGCAAAGGTGCGAAGCCGCACGGGTGCACGGGCAGCGACAGGCCCCGGCCTGATCGGGTCGGATCGTGCCGGACCAGACCAGGCCGGGTCGGTCAGATCAGGTTGGTCAGGTGGATCAGGTGAGCGCGAGCGCGATCGCGCCGCCCACGACGCCCACCGTGATGGCGCCGGCCTCGGCGCCGATCCAGAACGCGCGCCAGTCGAAGGGGGCGTCCAGAGCCTCGAGCTCGTCGACACCCAGCTCCAGCAGGTCACTGTCGAGAGTGTTCATGTTTCACCTCCAGACGGAATGGACAGGTCTCGATTACGGCGGTACCAAAGGGGTACGGAAGCGGGCGGCTACCATCCGCCCGCTTCCGTCCTCCTTTTCAGGTGGAGCCGAGGGCCCCGGTCGATCAGGTGATCGCGATGCCGATGCCGATACCGGCGCCGGCAGCGCCGGCCACCGCGACACCGACCCGGAATCCCTGCCAGAAGGCACCCCAGTCGAAGAGGGCCTCAAGGGACTCCAGCTCCTCGACGTCCAGCGACAGCGACGGGGTGTCGGTCCCGGGCCCGGTCAGAACGGACGCGAGCATCTCTCACCTCCTTTGCTGTTCACCGGTCGTATGAGGGAGGCCGACATCAGGTGATGGCGATGCCGATGCCGACACCGGCCGCACCGACGCCGACGACGGCGACACCGGCGCGGAAGCCCGACCAGAAGGCGTCCCAGTTGAACGGGGCCTCGAGCGACTCGAGCTCCTCGATGTCCAGCGAGAGCAGCTTCGTGTCGAACGGGCGCTCAGCGGTGAGAACAGACATGTTTGCACCTCCTTTCCGGTGTTGGGAGCGAACGGCCTGGTGCCGAACGCGGATCAGGTGATGGCGACGCCGATGGCGATGCCGCCGTAGAGGGCGGCGCCGCCGACAACCGCGCCGGCACCGAAGCCGACCACGTAGTGCCACCAGGCCGGGGCCTCGAGGTTCTCCAGCTCCTCGACGGCCAGGTCGAGAGAAGGAACGAACTCCATGAATTTCACCTCCGCGTAGATTGAGCCTCATCGTCAGGCTCACTGTTTTTACAGAGAGGTTTTCAGTCGCGCTGTGCGCTTCTGTTTCCCTGTGTCTCCAATAGTAGGAGGTCTGCTTTTCTCTGTCAGTGAACCGATGGTGAACTCGCGCGTTCCGGTGCCGCCGTTATCTGCGGGTTATCGCCTGGCCGCGCTTTCCGTGGGAAACCGCACTTCGCCCCAGCCGGAACCGGCCGCGACGGACGAGGCGGCGGAGGATGGCATGGCGCCGGATGGCATGGCGCCGGACGGGATGGCGGCGGACGGGGCGGCGGCGGACGCGCCGGTCGCCGCGGCGGCCAGCATGGCGAGGGTCATGTGCCGGTACCACCCGGTCCAGCTTCGGACCCGGTAGCTGTCCAGCCCGACCGTCGCCCTGGCCCGCCGGACGCCGTCGCGCACCGCGCCGGTGCGGCGCGCGGCGTCGACCAGCTCGTTGAGGGACGTGCCCCGCGGCACGTGGCAGGCGTAGAAGAGTGGCTCCGACTGTGGCCTGCGCCGCAGCAACAGACGGTGATCCCAGCGGCCGCCGCGGGACGGGCGGACCCGTATCTGTGCCCAGGCCTCGCCACCTTGCCGACGGTCGGCGGCGGCGGCGAGCGCCGCAGCGGTGACGCGCCGGCCGATGGTCGTCCCGATGGTCGTGCCAGGGCCGATCCGGGCCACGAACGCCACGTCGTTGCGGGCGAGCCAGGCCCGCAGCCGGTCGTCTCCGCCGAGCGCGGGCCCCAGCAGGATCCAGCGCACCGGCAGCCGTCGCGTGGCCCGCGCCACCAGCTCCGCCGCCAGCTCCCGCGAGCCGCCCTGCTCGTGGTCGTCCGGGACTCCGGCGGAGCGGCGCAGCCTGCGGTCGGTGTCCCAGGGGCTTGGCAGGCACAGCTCCCGGTCCACCAGGATCGAGCGCTCGCCGGTGGCGTACGCGGCGAACACCGCGACCTGGCAGCTCTCGACCCGTCCGGACTCGGCGAGGTAGCGGGGGGCCGCGCCGGCGAAGCGCGGTCCCCGGCCGGGCAGCACCACCTCGTCGACGACCAGCGCGGCCGCGGCGTGGACGTGCCGCTGGCGCACGTAGCCGAGCAGGTCGTCGCGAACGAGGTCGGCGTCCCAGCCGGCGGCCGTCAGCAGGCGCTGCATACCGTCGGGGCTGCTCTCACCGGCCGCGGCGGCGAGGGCCTGGCCGTGTCGCGCGCCGTCGACCGAGACCAGCCCGCGCAGGTAGGCGAGGGCTCGCCGGCGTGGCTCCGGCCGGCCGAACCGATGCGCGACCCGGGCATGCAGAAGATCCAGCTCGTCCGCTGTCTCCTGTGGCTGCGCCAGGTCCTCGACGCTCGACCAGGGATCAAGGATGGCTTCCGTGGTCATCCAGCACACCTCCAGCAGGCTCAGGCCATGGCGGTGGCCGGCCGGGCGGCGAGCCGCGGCCAGTCCGCCCGGCTTCGAGGGGATGTCAGATCAGGGGATGCGGAAACGGGTGGATGGTGCGGTCGGGAACACCACCCGGGACGGCCAGGCGGTCCGGCGCGTCGTCGATCCGGCCGCGCAGCCAGGTGAACTCGTGCCGCTCATCCATGCGCAGGGCGTGCAGGCCCACCGGTATGACCTTGACCGCGTGCCAGCCCATCGCACGGATCGGCGCCGGCAGCCGATCGGTCAGGTCGACGACCGTCGGCCGTCCCCCGTCCTGGGCGAGATCCTCCACCAGCTCGGCGACGGAGGCCGCCGTGGCGTCCGACGATTCCCGAGGCACCCGGCCGCGCTGGCCTTCGAGGAAGCTCTCGGTCCACCGCTCCACCGCGTCGACCGCCTCGGGGGTCGTCCACAGACGGGCTCGGTCGAGATCGCAGGAGACCGGCGGGAGTGACGCGGTCAGGTCGTCGCCAGGGCCGCGGCCCCCGCGGTGCTCGGGGTTCTCGGGGTTCTCGCGTTCGTCGGGGTACCAGCCGCAGACGCCGCGCAGCACCTCGCGGACCTGGAAGGTCTCCCGGAACGCGCCGAGCGCCGCGTCGGCGCGGCAGGTCGAGGCACGGGAGCCAACGGCTGCCAGCGGACGCCGGGAGCCGCGGTCGACGAGCACCGCGACGACGCACTCGACACCTCGCAGCGCGGTCGGGATGGCGCCGAAGGACACCGACAGACCCAGCTCGTCGGCGACACGCGCGAGCCGGCCGAGCTCCCGGACCGCCGCCGGCCTGGTCGTCGTCGCGTTCACCAGGCCGGCCAGCTCGACCCGCTCCAGCCGTAGCTGGGCCGCCCAGGCGACCATGACGGCGTCCCGCTCGACGATCTCGTGCAGAGCGTTGCGCAGGGCCATCTCGGCGCCCGCGCCGGCCGCGGTGCCCGACGGGGTGGGGTCGAACCAGCGCAGCGAGGCCGTGTCGGCGGCCGGGTAGTCCACCAGAGCCGTCGGGACGGCCACCGGCTCGCCGCTGACCAGGTCCCGGCCGGTCATCCAGCGCAGGGCGGTGGGGTCCGCGGCCGGCGAGCCGAGGGCGACCCGCGGGTCGGCGAACGGCAGCGGCCGTCCCTCGGCCTGGCCTGCCTCGACGGTCTGGCCTGCCTCGAAGGTCTGGCCTGGACCCGCCGGGGGGCGCAGCGCGAACCGTTCCACGGCCTCGCCGGCGCCGCGCAGCAGCGCGTCTCCGGGACGCAGCCCGGCCGCGCCGACCAGGTGCAGCGGGTAGTCGTCGGATTCGAGGCCACGGTGCCCGGTAGCGTCCAGACCGCCGATGTCGACGGCCACGGTCCACAACGGCTGGTCCGCCGCCGGGGGAATCATCGTGGTGCCGCGGGCGATGCCCGCCGCGCGTTCGAGGGTCGCCCGTGCGTCGATCACACCATCGCTCCTTGCTGGCTCCGGTCCGGCTGGCTCCGGTCCGGCTGGCTCAGGTCGGGCTGGTGCCGCAGCGACTGCCGCAGAAGCTCACGGATCTCGGCGCCGCTGATACCGGCGAGCGGCGGAAGCCCGCCACCGAAGGCGTTCGTCACCTGGCGGGCGATCACATCCAGGACCGGTGCGCTGGGGGTCGGGCACGGTGACACGCCCCAGCCGGCAGCAAGCCGCCGCAGGCCGTCCCCGGCGTCGTCGCCGAGAGCGGCCGAGCTCGCGGCGCGCACGGCGTCCCACACCACGGCCAGGCGCTCGGGGTGGCCGAACCGGCGGTCGCCGCTCGCGACGCGCGCCCACACCCCGGCGGCGGTCGGCACCGTCGCGACCATCTTGCTGACACCGAGCACACTCGAGACCTCGTTGGCGAGGTACCAGGCGCGCCCGCCGAACGGATCGCGTCCGCACAGCGCCCAGCTGGCGTGGGTGTACGCGGAGAGCTCGGCGGCCGCCAGCCGCTGCGCCGCGGTGGGCTCGGCGGCCGCGGCGAGCTGATCGCCGAGACGGACCAGTTCGGTGACGAGGGCCAGCCCGGCGGCGTCGCCGACCGAACGCGGCAGCTGGCTTCCCACCAGCGGGCCCATCAGGCGCATCAGCGCCTCCAGTACCCCTTCGACGAGCATCGGACGGGGCAGGCCGCTGGTCGCCTCGGGATCGAGGACGGCGATCTCGGCCCGCATGCCCGCACAGATCGCCAGCCGGTGCCGGTCCTGGACGTCCACGCAGGCCACCGCACTGATCTCGGAGCCGGTGCCGACCGTGGTCGGCACCAGGACCCGCAGCGGGAGCGGGGCCGCAGGCAGGGACGAAAGCGCAGGCAGGGATGAAGCCGCAGGCAGGGACGAAAGCGCAGGCAGGGACGAAAGCGACGACGGAGATCCGGGCGGGAACGGGAGTGCGACGACGCCGGCGCGGCCGGTGCGCAGCCGGGTGAGGGCGGTACCGTCGGCCAGCGCGAGCCAGCCGAGCTTGACCAGGTCGAGCAGGCTGCCGCCACCGACGGCCGCGACCGTGTCGAGCCGTCCGGCCGCGGCCTCGTCGCGCAGCCAGGCGGCCATGGCCGCCACCTCGGCCAGGCCGGAGCGGCGTGGCTCGACCGCGATCATGCTGATGCCGGGATGCTCCCGGAGCAGCCCGGTCACGGCCGGGCACGCGGCGACACCGACGTCCACCACGAGCCCGACGGCCCGTCCCGCCTGGCACTGCTCGTCGACGACCCGCATCAGCGCGCCCGGCCCGGCCACCACCCGGGTCGGGCAGCTCCACTGCCACCCCGGGGCGGCCGGTGCGGCGTCGCCCGGTGCCGAAGTGATCATCTCGCCACCATGACGCCCGGTGTGGCGTGCCCGGAGTGACGGGCCGCGCGGAGCTGGTCGACGCGGCCGGTCCAGACGGCGGTCAGTCCCCGCTCCACGCAGTCCAGGAGCTCGGCGAGATCGTCGTCCGTGTAGATCAGCGGCGGCACGAGCTGGATACCGGCCGGCCCCGGGTGGACGGCCGCCCCCGCCAGCCGGATCGCCTCCAGCGCGGCGACGACGTCGTCCGGCGTGTAGGGCTCGCCGTCCGGGCGGACCAGGCTGAGATGACGGAAACAGCCCCGGCCGCGGTGCGCGACGGCGGCCGGGTGCCGGTCCACCAGCTCGGCCAGCCCGGCACCGAGCCGCTCGCCGAGGGCCGCGCCGCGGGCGACCACGTCGTGCTGGCGCATCTGAGCGACGGTCGCGGTGATCGCCGCGCAGGTCGGCGGGGTACCGGCGTTCGTCTCGCCGTGCGCCAGCACCGCGTCCGCCTCGTCGAAGGCCGCCCGGATCTCGTGCGACACCACGACCGCCGAGCCCGCGCAGGTCCCGTTGGTCAGTCCCTTGGACAGGACCATCACATCGGGGGTCGCCGGCCAGGCCTGCGAGGCGAACCACGTGCCGGTGCGGCCGAACCCGGTCGCCACCTCGTCCGCGACCAGCAGGAAACCGTACTGTTCCCGCAGCGCGATCAGCTCGGCGAGGAAGTCGTCCGGGATCTCGTGGGCGCCGGTGCCCAGCACCGGCTCGACGACGACCGCGCCGATCTGCGCGCCCGCGCCGGTCACCAGCCGGCGCAGCGCGGCGGGGTCGGTATGCCCGACATGCCGGACGAACCTGCGGTCGACCAGGTAGAGATCCTGGGCGAGATCCTCGCCGGTCAGTGCGGAGCTTCCGTAGGTCAGCCCGTGGTAGCTGTCACGCAGCCCGACGACCAGGCGGCGGCCCGGCTGGCCGCGCAGCGCCCAGTAATGCCGGACGATCTTCATCATCGCGTCGTTGGCAGCGCTGCCGGACGTCGAGAACAGCACCCGGCCGAAGGTGTCCGCCCCGCAGAGCTCCACCAGCGTCCGCGCCGCCTCCAGCGCCCACGGGTGGCTGCGGCGGAACAGCGTCAGGTAGGACGCGTCGAGCATCGCGCGGTGCACGGCGTCCGCCACGGCCTGGTTCCCGTAGCCGATGTTGACGTTCCACAGCCCGCTGCTGGCGCACAGGGCGTCCACCCCGTCCGCGAAGCGCAGCCGCACCCCGCTGGCGCCCAGCACCCGGGCATTGGACGAATCGAAACGGCTGGGTGGGGACAGCAGCTGCCACAGCGGCTCGACGTCGCCGTCGACGGCCGGGTCGACGGCTGGGCCGAGGTCGAGTGTTCCCGAGGTCATGACCTTGCTCCGTCCGGGTCCGGGTCTGGGGAGGGGACGCACCGCAGCAGAAGGGTCGAGCGGTCGGGCTCGCGGCCGCCGGCGATCTGCTCACGGCCGACGACGGTCAGGCCGGCGGCGGCGAGCTCGCGTTCGAGATCGGCGACGTCCAGGAGGCGTACCTCGCTGGTGAACAGGCGATGATCGACGGTGCCGGCCGGATCGACCTCGGAACGGAACGCGCTGATCAGGCGCTGTTGCCCCGGGCCGTCGATCCACTCGACGAGGACCACCATCGACCCGCCGGGCCCGCCGGGCCCGCCGGCCGCGGGCACGGTCAGCACATGGGTGTTCTCGCGGACCGGCTGGGCCAGCATCGGACCGCGGCGCATCTGGAGGGTGCTGAACAGGAACATGCCGGTCGGTGCGAGGTGCCGCCTGACCGCGCCGAACATGGCGGCCCGCCCGGCCGCGTCCAGCAGCGACACCGAGGTGGCGCCGAGCACGACGGCGTCGAAGCGGCGTCCCAGGTCGAACCGGCTCATGTCGCCCTCGACCAGGGTGAGCGGACCGTCACCGTGCCCCGCCGCCGCGGCCTTCGCGCCGAGCAGGCGCAACATCATCGGTGACTTCTCCAGAGCGACCACGTCGTGGCCGTGGCGCAGCATCGGCAGGGTCAGCCGGCCGGAGCCGGCAGCCAGCTCGAGCACCGAGCGCCGGGTGCCGCCCAGCGCCGACAGCAGTTCGCTGATCTCATGCTGGTCCTCGCCCCCGAGCAGGTCGTAGAGGACCGAACCCCGCTCCGAGTAGATGTCCTCGACCGCGAGCGCGTCGCCGAACATCCGGATGAGGGCGCCGGCCGTACCGGGCCGGTCGGATCCCGGTCGGTCGGGCCCCGGTCCGGTGGCCTGGGTGGCGAGTTCGGTGGCCGTCACCGCGGTTGCCTCGACGGCGGCTTCGGCGCTCACCGGGATGCGCCAGGAGCGGCGGCGACGGCGACGGCTTCCCGGGCGGCGGACCGCGCGACGATGCCGGCGAGGTCGACGCCCGAGCGCGCGAACGTGGCGATGAGAGTGGCGAAACCACTGCGTACCGTGTCGGCGGATGCCCTGGTGTGGCCGCATGCCAGCTCGACCGCACGCTCGCCGGAGCCGACGACCAGCAGGATCTCGACCATCGCGGCCGCGGCCGGGCTGATCCGGAAGACCCGCAGGTCGCCCGCCGTCACGAGCAGCGCCGCGGAGCGGTCGCCCACGATCAGCGGCGCGTTCGGCGCGTCGACGTCCGCCAGTTCGCCGGCGAGCGCCTCGACCAGCCGGCCGCCGAAACCGGAGACGGTCGGCCTCCTGATCCCTTCGCGCTGGGCCCGCCGCAGTGCGTCGATGCTCCACAGGAACCGTGACAGCCACGGCCGAACCTGGCGGGCCTGCCTCGACACCTCGGCCGGGACGACCTCGGCCAGACAGGGATCGTCCGCTTGGACCCCGTCGAGGATCTCGGTGCGTCCCGCGAACGCCTGCTCCAGCGGCTGGAAGCCGGCGGCGGTGAGGTGACCGAAGATCGCGCCGCCGGGAGCTGGGCGAACCGTCCCGTCGGCGGCGACGAACAGACGGCGGCCCAGCCGGCCCGCGCACGGGTGCAGTGTTCCGAGCGCGCAACTGTCCGCGAGCTGGACCAGCGGGTGCAGCAGGTGTTCCGGGAAGTCGCCGCGGCTGCGGGCCGCGTCCGCGTCCTCGAGGAACACCGAGTAGTCGATCTCGGAGGTGATGCGCAGCAGGGTGGGGCCGACGAGCGACAGGTAGGCGCCGGACGCGTAGTCGAAGGTCTGCAGGAAGAAGTCGTCGCCGATGAGGAGGTCGTCACCGGGTTCGGTGGCGGAGCCGGCGTAGCGGACGAGCGAGCCCACGACCGCGGCCGGTACCGGCGTGCCCGGATCGGCCGGGGTGAACACCAGGGTCTGGAAGTCGGCCAGACCGGTGTCGGGATCGGTGACGGCGGCGAGATGCTCGGCTGAGGCGAGCACGATCTCCTCCGGCCCGCTGCCCGGCCCGGTGCCCGCCACGGCCGCCGGGTCGGCGGTAGGGGCGGCAGCCGGGGCGGGACGCTCGTCCCCGTCGATCGGTGCCCGGCCGCCGGTGGCCCACCGCCCGAGCCGCCCGCTGATCGCCTGGATGTGCTCGGCGCTGCCGGGCTCGTCCAGCAGCAGGCCTGGTGCCAGGGTCAGGAGCTCGCCTGACATCAGGCCGTCCTCGGTCGTCCCCGCGCGCAGCGTGACCCGCTGGCCGCCCGCCTTCGAGGCGACGCGCTGGACGTCTCCCGGGCCGAGCGCACGCAGGTCCAGCTCCAGAGCGATGTGGCGGCCGAGGGCCAGCAGCCCGATCGCCTGAGCCGCCCCGCTGATTCCGGTGACCCGGATCTGGACGATGCCGGCGGCCTCGGCGAGCTCGGCGACGGTGCGGACGCCGGCCTCGTCGATCAGTGTGGCCGCCAGCGTCGCCGACCAGCAGGGTGTCGCCGTTCCGTCGGCGATGGCGGTGAGGCCGGCCAGCGAGGCGAAGGAGACCAGCCGGCGCCGGACGTCCTCGACCGATCCGGACAGGCCGTGCAGGGGAACCGGCGAGGACGGCATCTCCTCCTGCGACCGAAGCCATGACAGCTCGGCCGCCAGCAGAGTGGCCGGTCGGTCCGCGAACGTGCCGTCCGCGTTCTCGGCCACCAGCGAGATGCCGACCTGGGTGACCTCGTGCGCCGGTGAGACGCCGTCGAGGTACGGACTGCGGTCGAGGTCATCGGCCTGCCACGGCACCGAGAGCTGCGCCAGCAGGCCGGCCAGCGCCCCCGGACCAGCCTCGTCCGCCTCGTCCGCCTCGTCCGCCTCGTCCGCCTCGTCCGGCTCATCCGCTGGTCGGCCGCCGTCGGCGACGCCCGCCGCCACCCCGTCAGCGGCCGTCGCCACCGTGGCTCGCCACTTTCGGCCGCAGTAGGCGTCGTCGCATCCGCAACGGTCGATCCAGATGACCTCGCCTTTTGTCGGTCGGGCCGGAACCGTGGATTCCGTCGGTATTTCCGTGCCGACCGACGGCGGGTTGTGCAGGCCGTCGGAGTCCTGCGCGACCAACGCACGCAGGTGAGGCAGTGAACAGGCCGACTCAGCTGTGTCGACCACATAGCCACGGCTCGCCAGAGCGGCGTGCGTGAGACGAAGCGGCCAGCTGGGCCGGGTTCCGAGGATCTCGGTCACCTGGCCACTGCTGTGTTTCCGCAAGTCGAGGAGGGTGAAGCGGCGCAACTGAACACCTCCGGTGTGTGGCTGTCGTCGCGGCAGGGAACGCACGCGAGCGTAACTATGGCCACCTATTACCGTCGATGTCTGTCCTCCCCGGTGTCCCCAAAAAAGGCGACACGGAGCGGGCTGCATGTTCATCGTCCGTTTACGGTCTGTAGCTCGTGAGTAAATATCGTCTCGTTACTCTCGGCAGCCGGCCTACCGAAAAGGAGATATCGTGGTAGATCATGTCTGCCCGTCATCCCTGAGGATCGGAGTCGTTGGTGACCGCCCGCTCTTCGGCTGGGCGGTCCAGCAACTTCTGATTCGTGAGCCGGACATGACAGAAGCTCTTCTTGCCAGAAGTGGCGATGATCTACAAAAAATGCTACGAGCTGCGGGCGCCGTCGACCTCGACATCGTTATCCTCGACTTCGGTGCCGGTGCGGCCTCACCGGTCGAGGCGGTTCGCGGTGTCAGGTCAATCGGCCGTGTACTCGCCGTTTCGGAGTCGCTGGACGGCGAAAAGGCGTTTTCTCTGCTGAAAGCCGGTGCCTGCGGCTATATATCGAGCAGTGCGCCCTGTTCGACCTTTGCGGTCGCGGTGCGGGCGGTCGCGATGGATGGATTCTATCTGCCGTCCCCGCTCGCGGAGGCGTTTTTCGTGGATCGGGCGCTCGATGCGCCGGCTGCGGACACTGTCCGTCCACGGCTGTCCGAGCGGGAGGAGCAGGTGCTTGGATTGATTGCGGAAGGGCTGACGCATGGCCAGATCGCTACGAGGCTGGGCGTTGCGGTCACCACGGTCAACACCTATGTGCGGCGTACCCGGGCCAAACTGGCGCTGGGGAACAAGGCGGAACTGGTCCGGGTCGCCCTGGAGCGGCAGCTGAGCCCGGTGGCGATGCAGGGCCCGGTCGCGGTCAGTCCGCTGGCCAGGCCGGAGACCACCGAACTGGCGAGATCATGGTCTGGTGCCGCCTGGTAGGGCCCATGTAGGGTTGTTGCAGGTGCGCCGGGAAGCCTGGTCGGCAGTTCAGTGCGTTGTGCCCGAAATCGTGAGGCTCGGGGGTTCGTCTCCGTGGACACGAAGGGCCGCCGGTGATCGGAATTATCTGATCATTCTTTGCGGCCCGGGCATGAGTGCGCTCCGAACCGACCGAGAAGAGCTGCCGATGCCCGATCCGTCCCGCCGTGAGTCGCGTGGAAGTACCGGACCCCACCCGTCCGCCCCTCAGCCGCGCCGGTCACGGTTGCTGGGCCTGCCGAGCTGGCCGCAGGCTCAGCACGTCGCGGGCATCCTGCGCGACGAGACGGTCGGCGGCATCCTGCTGCTGGCCGGTGCCCTGATCGCGCTGATCTGGGCGAACTCGCCCTGGCGGGAGTCGTACCACTCGCTGGTCGAGACCAGCTTCGGGCCCGGTTCGCTGCACCTGCATCTGAGCCTGGAGCAGTGGGCGGCGGACGGTCTGCTGGCGATCTTCTTCTTCGTGGTGGGGCTGGAGCTCAAGCGGGAGTTCCTGCTGGGGGACCTGAGGTCGGTGAGCCGGGCGGTGCTGCCCGTCGTCGCCGCCGTCGGCGGGATGGTGACCCCCGTCCTGATCTACCTGCTGGTCAACACGGTGAGCGCGGACGGATCATCCACCGGCTGGGCGGTGCCCACCGCGACGGACATCGCGTTCGCCGTGGCCGTGCTGGCGATCATCGGCACGCACCTGCCGGCGGCGCTGCGGTCCTTCCTGCTCACGCTGGCGGTGGTCGACGACCTGCTGGCGATCGCGATCATCGCGCTGTTCTTCACCGATCATCTGAGCCCCGGCCCGGCGCTGGCCTCACTGGCTCTCATCGTCGTGTTCGGGCTGCTGGTGAACCGTTCGGTCCCGCGGTGGTGGCTGCTGGTGCCGCTCGCGGTCGCCGCGTGGGCCTTCATGCACGCCTCGGGGATCCACGCGACCATCGCCGGGGTGCTCCTGGGCTTCACTGTCCCGGCTCGCCCCGGCCCCGGGGAGCAGGCGGGGATGTCGGAGCGCTTCGAACACTTCTGGCGCCCCGTCTCGGCGGGCGTGGCCGTGCCGCTCTTCGCGCTGATGGCTGCCGGTGTCTCCCTGCTCGAAGGTGGCATCGGCGGGGCGTTCACCGATCCGATCGCCATCGGGGTGGCGCTGGGCCTGCTGCTGGGCAAGCCGACCGGGGTGCTGGGGTCGACCTGGCTGCTGGCCCGGTTCACCCGGGCCGAGCTGGATTCGGAGCTTTCCTGGTGGGACGTCTTCGGCGTCGCGCTGCTCGCCGGAGTCGGCTTCACCGTCTGCCTGCTGCTCGGTGAGCTCGCGTTCGACGACGACGCGGGGCAGGCGAATCACGTCAAGATTGCGATCTTCGCCGGCTCGGTGGCCGCGGCGATGTTCGCCACGATCGTGCTGCGCGCACGCAACCGGGTCTACCGCCGGCTGGCCGCCGAGGAGACGGTCGACCTCGACGCCGACGGCATCCCCGACATCTACCAGGCCTCCGAGGCCGACCAGCGGGGCCGGTGACCGGCCTGTCCGTGGCCGTCGCCTGTCCGTGGGCCGTCGCCTGTTTCGCGCCGCCGCCTGCCCGGGCACCTGCTCCGATGTTTGTCGCTAAGACAGGTGCCTGCCAGGGGCGAGGTAGGCGAGACTCGCATGGTGACCGAAAACAAGAGTGCACCTAGTCAGATGTTAGATCTTTCCGGTCGGGTGGCTGTCGTCACCGGTGGCAGCAGGGGAATCGGCCGGGCGGTCGCCGAGGGCTTCGCCGCGGCCGGCGCGGACGTCGTCGTCGCGAGCCGAAAGCTCGACGCCTGCAAGGCCGCGGCGGCCGAGATCGAGGCGGCAACCGGGCGACGTGCCCTCCCCGTCGCCTGCCACGTCGGCCGGTGGGAAGACTGTGACAGCCTCGTCGACACGGTCTACGCGGAGTTCGGTCGCTGCGACGTGCTCGTCAACAACGCCGGAATGTCGCCCGTGTACGACGACCTGCCCTCGGTCAGCCAGGCGCTGTACGACAAGGTGCACGCCGTCAACGCAGGTGGGCCGTTCCGGCTGAGCGCCCTGATCGGCACCCGCATGGCGGCCGGCGACGGCGGCTCGATCATCAACGTGACGACGGCCGGCTCGCTGCGGCCGAACCCGAGCGACCTGCCCTACGCGATGGCGAAGGCAGCCCTCAATGCGCTGACCCTCGGCCTGGCCGGGGCCTGGGCGCCCAAGGTGCGGGCGAATCTGGTCCTGCCCGGGGCGTTCGACACCGACATCACCAACGCCTGGGGCCCGGATGCCAAGCGCCTCGCCGCCGAGATGAATCCGATGAAGCGGATCGGCGTGCCCGGCGACATGGTCGGCGTCTGCCTCTTCCTCGCGAGCGACGCCGCCGGCTACGTCAACGGCGCCCAGATCCTCGTCGACGGCGGCCTGTTCCGAACACTCTGACCAGCCGGCGGAACGTGGAGGCCGCGGAGCGGCTCGCCCCTCGGCGGTGGTGACGGCGACAGCGGTGGCGGTGGCGGTGGCGCGAAGAGTGAAGGATTTTGGTCGTTCTGGCGACCATAATCCTTCACTCTTACCCGGAAGCGGCGGCGTTCGCCGGGCTACCGATCCTGGCGGGCGCGGATCTCCTCCCAGCCCGCGCCCGGAAAAGTGACAGAGGCGTCCGAAAGTCGAATCGTTCCCATCTGTTGAATGAATGACGGTCGGGTCGCGACCGGTCGCCGCGGGCTTGATGGTCGCCGCGGGCGGCTCGTGCCTCCGCCAACATCAGCCCGAGACGGTTTCAGGGTGACCGGCTAGGCCTCAATGACCCCCGTGGCCAGCAGCTCAAGGGCCCGCCGTTGGCCCTCTCGGCTCGCTGGGTGGACGAAATCCCACCCCCGTAGGGGCTCGGTGAGGTTCACGGGAACGACAACTAAAGGGCTCTTCGTCGCTCTTTTGATGACCGCCCCTCGAAGGCTTGCAAAACTGGCAAAGTCGTGGATGTCAAGAGATCTGGAGGAAGAGAAACGCGGAGCCCTTTAGTCTCATGAATGGAACATCGGCGCCCACGTCGATAGTTGACCAGTGCTGTCAGAAACCCGAAGATCGACCAGGCGAAGAGCCCGCAGCCAGCAACCCGCAGCTGCCGCTGCGGCTTCCGGGCAAGCGCGATTTTGCGACAGGCTCTTCCAGCTTCCAGCGACGAGGATTCTCAGATCTCGTCCCGGCCGCGCCAGCTGTGGCGGTGGTTATCCCGGGACGCGGCGCGGGTGCGGGTGTGGGTGTGGGTGTGGACGCGGCGCGGGTGCGGGCGCGGGTGTGGACGCGCTGCGGCTGCCGGCTCGCTGGCGGCCCCGGTGCCGACCTGGCCGGGGCCGCCAGCGCCCTCATCAGCTCTTGGCGGCGTTCTTGGCGGACAGCCTCGCGACGATGGCGGCGAAGTCGTCGGTCTGGAAGGACTGCTCCTCGGCGGTGTTCGCGTAGTCGAGGCTGGCGAGCACGGCGCGTTCCTGGTGGATGTTGAGCAGCCGCTTGGTGGCCTCGACGGCCTGCCGGGGCAACTCGGCGATGCGCTTCGCGCAGGCCAGGGCCTCGGCCAGCGGGTCGGCGGCGATGTGGTTGGCCAGCCCCATCTGGATGGCGCGCTCGGCCGAGATGCGTGCGCCGGTGAAGGCGTACTCCTTGGCCAGGTGCAGGCTGGTGTTCAGCGGCCAGGTGAGCGGGCCGCCGTCGGCGGCCACCAGCCCGACCTGGATGTGCGGGTCGGCGAGGAAGGCCTTCTCGCCGATGTAGACGATGTCGCTGAGGGCGACCAGGCTGCATCCGAGGCCGACCGCGGGGCCGTTCACCGCGGCGACGACCGGGACCCGGCACCGCACCATGTTGAGGACGATGTCGCGGCCGTGTGCGATCGACTTGGCGCGCAGCTCCCGGTCCTGGAACAGCTCGTTCAGGTAGGTGAAGTCGCCGCCCGCGGAGAAGGCCCGGCCGCTGCCGGTGAGTACGGCGGCCCGGACCTCGCGGTCCTCGTTCAGCTGTGGCCAGAGCTTCGCGAGCCCGGTGTGCAGGGCGTCGTTGACGGCGTTGAGCTCGTCGGGTCGGTTCAGAGTGATGATCCGCAGCGACCCGTCGGCGCGGACTTCGATCTCCTCCGGCATGTCGTACACGTCATACGTCCAATCCGCTGGTCCGGGTAGCGATGGTGTCGGTGGCCGGCCCCGGTGCGTGGCCCTCGACGATGCCCACCGGACGCCGCGTGGTCACCGCGACGATCCGGAACCGCATCTTCTCGTCCCCAACGCTTGCAAACTACATTCTCGCTGATGGCGAATCAACTTCTGTTCTCCGAGAATGATGTTGGCGACCCTCGGCGTTGCCCGGCCGGGGTCGGGGTGTCCCGTTGCGGCGGTCGAATGTCGGCTGACCTGGGCGGACACAAATTTCTGGCCAGGTGGCCCGGATAGCCTCGACTGTGTTGTCCAGTCATCGGCTCCTGTGTCCTGGGTGACTGTTAAGATCCCGTTCGATCTGCTTATTGTATTTTTCCTCGGTAACGGATGCATGTACTACGGGGAGACGATGATCAATATGCCATCGGGCGCGCCCATGGGTGAGCCAGGCAGGCCGGAGTCCGTGCCGGGCGCCGTTTTCTCTCCGCTGGTCCCACAGGATCCCCGGGTAGTCGGCGGATACCTGATCCGGGCCCGGATCGGCGAAGGTGGCATGGGGGCGGTATTCCTTTCCTACACACCTGGCGGGCGGCCGGTGGCGCTCAAGGTGGCCCGGCCGGAGTTCGCGGCCGATCCGGAGTTCCGGCGCCGATTCAGGACAGAAGTCGCTATCGCGCAGCGGGTGCAGGGCCTCTACACCGCCCCCGTCATCGACGCGGATCCCGACGCCCCGCAGCCATGGCTGGCCACGGCGTACGTCGCGGCACCTTCGTTGGCTGTGACGGTCGGCCGCCAGGGTGCGTTGCCGGTGGAGACCGTCCTGGTCCTGATTGCTGGTGTGGCCGAGGCATTGCAATCGATTCACGCGGCCGAAATCATTCACCGCGACCTCAAGCCGGGAAATGTCATACTGGCTGCTGACGGCCCCCGGGTCATCGATTTCGGAATATCCCGGGCCGTCGAGGCCTCCTCGGGGGCCATCACCCAGACCGGGGTACGGGTCGGTACCCCGGCCTTCATGTCTCCCGAACAGGTCCAGGGGGCACTCCTCGGCCCGACCGTGGACATTTTCGCCCTGGGTGCCACTGCCTACTACGCCGTGACCGGAGAGCTTCCGTTCGGGGCGGACGCCTCGGTCTTCTACCGCATCGAGAACAAGCCACCGGCCTGGGATCGTTGCCCGGACCAGATCCGCGGGCTCCTGGAAGTCTGTGTGGACAAGGATCCGGCGCGCCGGCCCTCCCCGGCGGCGCTGATCGACCTGTGCCGGGAGGCATCCACCGACGAGCGGCTGCGTATCGGCGAGGGCTGGCTACCGGCCACCGTGGTCGCGGATCTCACCCAGTACAGCCTCACCCCGCCGCCGCCAC
The DNA here is from genome assembly GCF_001536285.1 of Parafrankia irregularis. Lineage (NCBI taxonomy): Bacteria > Bacillati > Actinomycetota > Actinomycetes > Frankiales > Frankiaceae > Parafrankia > Parafrankia irregularis. The sequence goes on from NZ_FAOZ01000004.1 coordinate 336,983, forward strand.
CGCCGGTGCCACCGGGCGGCCCCATCGGCCATGCTCCGACCAGCCCCGTTCCGCCGGGTTCGTCGCAGTGGGGCCCGCCGCCGGTGCCCCCAGTTGCTGCACCTTCATCTGCTGGGTCTCCGCGCGGGAAACAGCTGGCCTGGGCGGTCGGTGGTCTGGGCGCGGCAGCGCTCCTTCTGGCAATCGTGTTCACGGCGCTGAACAACGACTCGTCAGACAAGGGGGCCACCGGTGACGGCCTGACGCCCCGGACTGTCAGTGCCGGCGAGCCCACCTTCTCCGGCGAGCCCACGTTTTCCAGCGAGCCCACGAGCTCCAGCGGCTCCACGGCGACCCGTGGCAGCGGCCCGTCGCCGGACACGAGTGCAGGTCCCGCTTCCCAGGGCGTCGATCGTTACCTTTCCGAGTTCACTGCGCTGGAGAGCGCCGGAGCGGTGGAGACCGGAGCCGTGGCGGTGAACGGCCAGCAGCAGACGCGTAGCATTCTCATCCGGGCCGTGGGTGACAAGTATGCCGCAAACTACCGCGTCGGGAAGGTCGACTACGATCTCGGGCGTCATTTCCAGAAGTTTCAGGCGGTGGTCGGGCTTGCGGATGACGCTCGTAGTACTGCGGTGTACCAGGTCAGTATCTATGGAGACAACCAACGGCTGGCCGATCATACGATTCGGCTCGGTGAATCCGTCCCGATCGACATCGATGTAAGGGGAATCCTGCGACTCCGTCTCGAGATCACTCATACGGACGGAGACACCGGTGAGGGATACTCCAGGTATGACTCGCGGGTGGTTTTCGGGGAGGCGAAGGTGATCGGCTCCGCGGACGAGGTTCCCAGCTGAACCGTCACGTCACCTGAACCTTCAGGCCATCGGAGCCAGGAGCCAGGAGCCAGGAGCCATGGGCTGTTGGCCGCGGGCGAGGGGCTCGGCGAGGGGCTTGGCACGCGCGGGACCGAGCCTTCGGACAGCGGTGTGCCTCCACATCGGTCGGCGGAGGCGAGAGGACGGGCAGTCCGGCGGGCATCGGGCCTGACATCGCCGTGCCCGTGCTGCGGCGCCGGTGCCGCAGCAATGCGGCGCGGGGCCGACCGGTGGCGCGTGGCGGCCTCGCCGTGTAGTCAGGATATGGGTGTTTATCGCGAACGGTCGGCCTGCGCCGACCGCCTTTGGCCTGCCCCGGCCGACTTCTGCGACCGACTACCCACGCCTACGGACCGACTACCCATGGGAGGGTGCCGCGTGCCCCGCTCAGACATTCCGGTGTTCGACGCCGATAATCACCTGTACGAGACGCGTGAGGCGTTGACGAAATTCCTGCCCGACCGGTACAAGGGTGCGGTCGACTATGTCGAGGTCCGTGGCCGCACGAAGATCATGGTTCGTGGTCAGGTCAGTGAGTACATCCCGAACCCGACCTTCGACGTCGTGGCCCGGCCCGGTGCGCAGGAGGACTACTACCGGAAGGGAAACCCCGGCGGGCTGTCCCGGCGGGAGATCTTCGGCAAGCCGGTGAAGTGCATCGACGCCTGGCGAGAGCCGGCCTCTCGGCTCCAGCTGCTCGACGAGCAGGGGATCGAGCGCACCCTGATGTTCCCGACGCTGGCGAGCCTCATCGAGGAGCGCATGCGCGACGACCCGGATCTGGTGCACGCCGTCATCCACTCCCTGAACGAGTGGCTGTACGAGACCTGGCAGTTCAACTACGAGGGCCTGGACCGCATCTTCACCACTCCGGTGATCACCCTGCCGATCGTGGACAGGGCGATCGAGGAGCTGGAGTGGGTGCTGGAGCGCGGTGCGCGCGCCGTTCTCATCCGGCCTGCGCCGGTCCCCGGCCTGCGCGGCCCGCGCTCGTTCGGCCTGCCGGAGTTCGACCCGTTCTGGGAGCGGGTTCAGGAGTCGGGCATCCTCGTCGCGATGCACTCGTCCGACAGCGGCTACTCGCGGTACCAGAGCGAGTGGATGGGCTCGAGCACCGAGATGCTGCCCTTCCAGCCGAACACGTTCCGCATGCTGCAGTCCTGGCGGCCGATCGAGGACGCGGTCTCGGCGCTGGTCTGCCATGGTGCGCTCTCCCGCTTCCCGGGCCTCAAGGTCGCGGTCATCGAGAACGGCATGAGCTGGGTCGCCCCACTGCTCACCGCGATGAAGGCGCTCTACAAGAAGATGCCGCAGGACTTCCTGGAGAATCCGGTCGAGGTCGTGAAGCGGAACATCTACGTGAGCCCGTTCTGGGAGGATGACCTCGGCGAGCTCGCGCAGCTGCTGGGCGAGGACAACGTCCTGTTCGGCTCGGACTATCCGCACCCGGAGGGCCTCGCCAACCCGGTGAGCTACATCGACGAGCTGTCCCACCTGCCCGAGGAGCTCGTCCGCAAGATCATGGGTGGCAACCTCGCCCAGCTCATGGGCGTCGGCGTGCCGGCCTGACGAGCTCGGCCCGGCGCCGCATCGATGAGTGCGGCGCCGGGCCGCGGTGCTGACCGCGGTGCCGACCGCGGCGGTGCCTGACCGCGGTGCCGGGCCGCGGTGCCTGACCGCGGTGCCGGCTCTGGTGCTGACGGCGGTTCGCTCAGGTGTTGCGGCCGCCGTTGACGCCGATGACCTGCCCGGTGATGTAGCCGGCCTCCTCGGAGATGAGGAAGGACGCGGCCGCGGCGATGTCCTCGGGCTTGCCGGGGCGCCGGACGGGGGTGAGGTCGGCGTGCTTGTCGACGCTTCCGCCGAGCAGGCCGCGCTCCTCGGACGCCCGCAGCATCGGGGTGTCGACGAAGCCCGGCGGGATCGTGTTGACGGTGATCCCCTTCGGCCCGAGCTCGAGGGCGAGCGACTTGGTCATACCGATCAGGCCGGCCTTGGTCGACACGTAGTGCACCATGTACTGCTGCCCGGACTGGGCGCTGGACGACGAGATGTTGACGATCCGCCCCCAACCCGCCTCGATCATGTCCGGCACGGCGTTCTGGGTGCAGTAGAGCGGCCCGCTGAGGTTCACCGCGATGATCCGGTCCCAGACCGGGTCGGTGATCTTCAGGAACTCCTTGAAACCGGTGATCCCGGCGTTGTTGACGAGGACCAGGATGGGGCCGTAGGTGTTCCGCACCTTTTCGAGCGCGGCGTCGACCTTCGCGCGGTCGGAGACGTCGACAGCGAACGCGGTGGCTTCGCCGCCCTTCTGGCGGGCCTCCTCGGCCACGACCTGGGCGGCCTCCTCGTTGAGGTCGAGTACGGCGGTCGCGAAGCCGTCCTCGGCCAGCCGGAGGCTGATGGCGCGCCCGATGCCCGAGCCACCCCCGGTGACGACTGCCGTGCGTCGTTCGGTCACTGTGCCGAACCTCCCTGTGGTAGCTGGTTGCTACGTCGCTGTGATCCCTCGACGGTGCGAGAGCGAGTGAACCACCAGGCGGTTGACGCGCTCTCGCACCATGCGAACAGCATTACGCGACGGGCTCCTCGCCGGCCAGTGATGCACGGTGCATCAGTCTGGAGGACGTCGGTCCGTAGGGCAGGGCTCGGTGCAGCATCCCGGTGTTGTCCCAGATCACCAGATCGCCCTGGGTCCAGCGGTGCCGGAGGACGAACTGCGGCTGGGTCGCCCAGTCCAGCAGGCGGTCGAGCAGCGTCCGGCCCTCGTCCGCGGGCAGGCCGACGACCTCGCCCGCCGTCGACCCGACCAGCAGCGACTTACGCCCGTTGCGGCGGGTCCACACCACCGGCTGCTCCCGGGTCGGGTTGCGGTCCCAGGCCGCCCGTTCCTCGGGCGAGGGGTCGGGGTTGGCCACGAGCTGGGAGGCGGCGAAGCTGTGCAGGGCACGCACACCCTCCAGCCGCGCCTTCTCCTCGTCGGGCAGCGCCTCGTACGCGGCGTAGGTGTTGGCGAACTCGGTGTCGCCCTCCGTGCTCCCCGAGATCTGGCGTGCCGTGAGCAGGGTGGCCTTGTCCGGCACCTCGCCGGTGGTCCCGTCGATGTGCCAGTAGAACGTGGCCTCGCGGTACGCCGCCAGTTTGCTCTGCGACGCGTCGCGGGTGATCCGCTGGATCTCCTTGAGCCGGTGGCCGCCCATCGGCAGCGGCAGGACATTTCCGAGTAGCCGGCCGAAGGCGACCAGGCTCTCGTCGTCGATGTCGGCCTCCCGGAAGACGACGACGCCGCTCTCCTCCAGGGCCGCGAGGGCGTCCGCGGCGACGCCCTTGTCGACGAGCTGGGTGCCCGTCAGGCCGCTGAACTCCGTCCCCGTGTTCGGGGTGATCTTCTTTGTGGTGACGCCCATGGCGCGGTTCGCCTTCTCAGAGGGCCGGTTCGACGGCGGTGTCGAAGTACGCGGCGCCCGAGTCCGGGATCCGCGGCTGCTTGAAGATGTTGACCGGGTAGGAGGTCATGATCATCGAGTAGAGCAGGTGCAGCAGGCGGGTGTCCTGGTCGGACAGCGCGTGCACGTCGCGGGTGTCGAGATAGGCGATCGCGTCCTCGGCGAGCGGGGCGACCGCGTCGTAGAACGCCTGCAGCTCGTCGATGGTCTTGGACAGCCGCTTCTGGTAACGCTCCTCCCGGGTGGCCAGCGCCCAGTCGGCGACCCAGGGCTCCAGGGCACTGAACCGCTCCGGCAGCGAGACGCTCCCGGCTGCGTTCCCGGATTCGTCCACGGTGGTGGTCATGGCGGCGGGCCCCTCTACTTCTCGCTGCCGGCCTGGTGCGCCGCGACGGCGTCCCGGACGACCTTGTGGAACTGGCGGATCATCAGCTCCATGTCGGACAGGTGGAAGGTCTGCAGCGCCCGGTTGTTGAGTTGCGACCAGGTCGCCTCCACCGTGTTCGTGTCCTGCATCGCGAACTCGACGGTGCTGTCGACGACGAGCTCCTGCGCGAGCCGCTCGGAGGCGGTCTTCGGCTCGGGGAAGTAGATGTCGACCTCGTAGGCGTGGGTACCGACCGTCTCCGGGATGTACTGGTAGGTGATGTAGTAGCCGCGGCCCCAGAGCTGGATCGACAGGTTCGGGAACAGCCAGTACTGGTCGTTGCTCCAGGCGCGGATCCCGCCCGGGTTGCGGTTGTCGGCCAGGTGGCCGAGATCCTCGCGGACGTCGTCCGGGCCGAAGAGACCAGCCCGGAACAGCCGGTAGGCCCAGTTCATGTCGCGGGCGGCGGGGCCGACCGAGCCGTCCTTCTTCTTCAGGACGGGCGGGCCGGGCACCGAGGTCAGCATGTGCGGGGTGAACAGGTCGTAGTGGTAGGAGTCCATCGGCGGGACGAGCTTCTCCGCCTCGGCCACGTTGGTGTTCAGGAACCGGCCGTGGACGTAGGCGGGGTGGTACCACTCCAGCAGCGCGTCGATGCCGATCTTCCAGTTGCCCTTGACCTTGGTCCGGAAGGACCAGTGGTTGGTGAACTTCTCGAACGGCCAGCTCTCCAGCTCGGAGACGAGCTTCTCGCCGAGGAACTCGCGCAGCGGTGGGGCGTCCTGGCTGAAGTTCACGAAGATGAACCCGGCGAAGACCTCGCAGCGCAGCGGCGGCATGGCGAGCTGGTCGTCGGGCAGCGACTCGAAGAACTCGTTGCGCTTGGTGACGTAGGTGCACTTGCCGTCGAGGCCGTAGCGCCAGCCGTGGTACTTGCAGGCGAACTGCCGGGCGGTGCCCTGGGTCTCGTTACCCGGGTGCTCCTGCCAGACGACCTTGTTCCCGCGGTGCGCGCAGATGTTGTGCAGCGCGTACACCTGCCCGTCCGTGTGCCGGGTGATCACGATGGAGCCGAGGCCGACCAGCTCGCGGGTGAAGAACGTGCCGTTGCGGGGCAGCTGCTCCACCCGGCCGACCTTCAGCCAGGTCCGCTTGAAGATCGCCTCCCGCTCGGCCTGGAAGAACTCCTCGGAGATCGAGTCCTCGTAGTCGACCGGACCGGTGTCGAGATCCGGGTAACCCGGCGTGTACTTCCCACGACCGGTCGCCAGCCGTTCCTGGATGGCCATCGGCTTCATCCCCTTTCACGGAATCGATTTCGTGCACTTCGCTGGCTCAGATCACCCCGTCGGCGCGCAGCTGGGTGATCTCCTCCGGGCGCCGTTGCAGCAGTTCGGTGAGTACGGCGTCGGTGTGCGCCCCGAGCTCGGGCCCGAGCCAGCGGATCTCGCCCGGGGTGTCGGAGAGCGCGGGAATGACACCGGGCACGGCGAGTGGTCCGATCCGGGACTCCTCGACGGTGATGGTCTGCCGGTGCCGGTACTGCGGATCGTCGAAGATGTCGGCGATGGAGTAGAGCTGCCCGGCCGGGACCTGGGCCTGCCGGCAGCGGGCCAGCACCTCGTCGCAGGGCAGCGAGCCGACCCATTCGCCCACCAGGGAGTTGACCAGGCCGCGGGCGGCGAGCCGGTTCGCCTTCGGGCCGAGCTGGTCGGCGTCGGCCAGCTCCGGGCGCTCCATGGCCCGGGCCAGCCGGGCGAACATGTCGTCGTTGGAGCAGGCGATCGCGATCCAGCGATCGTCCTTTGTCCGGTAGTGGCTGTGCGGCAGGACGTTCACGGTGTCAGCGCCCATCCGTTGCCGGACGAAGCCGAGCTGCTGGTAGGCCGGCGCGATCTCGTCGAGCGCGCGGAAGACCGACTCGTACAGGGCCAGGTCCACCACCTGGCCCTTCCCGGTGCTCTCCCGTGCCCGCAGCGCCATCAGCACACCGATGACCCCGTACAGCCCGGTCATGTAGTCGGCGAGGGAGGTGGAGCCGGGGGTCACCGGGGGTCCGTCCGGCTCGCCGGCGAGGTAGGCGAGGCCGGAGAAGGCGTGCGCGATCCGGGCGAAGCCGGGAAGGTCCCGGTTCGGCCCGGACTGCCCGTAGGCCGAGACCCGCAGCAGCACCGCCCGTGGGTTCAGCTCGGCGATCTGCTCCGGGCCGAGCCCCCAGCGCTCCATGACGCCGGGCCGGAAGTTCTCGATCACCACGTCCACCGTCGCGATGAGCTCGCGGAGGATCTCGAGGCCGCGCGGGTCGGCGAGGTTGAGGGTGACCGACTGCTTGTTGCGGCTCTCGCTGAGCCAGACCAGGGTGTCGCCGCAGTCCGTGTCGGTGCCGAACCGGCGCAGGTTGTCGCCGGTGCCGGGGCGCTCGACCTTGATGATGTCGGCGCCGAACTCGCCCAGCACCGTCGCGCAGAACGGCCCGGCGAGGTAGGTGCCCAGATCGAGAACTCTGACGCCCTGCAGTGCGTGCATGCTGCTCAGCTCCCGGTGTGCCCGCGGTTGGACAGTGCGCCGATTCCCAGCTCAGCCGGGAGTTCTCGTCCCACGATCCACGGGGCGGCGGCACCTGCCCCTGACCCCTTGACCATGGGCCCGTCCTCTCGGAAGGTGGATGAGAACGACGATCTAGCTGACCGGAAACGACGCTACCACGAGATGTGAGGTCGTCCTATAGTCGGACGCGCATGTTATTCTCCGGCCGTGACGAACGAGCGACCCTTCCGCTTCGCGGTCCAGGCCACGAAGGCGAAGTCGGCGACCGAGTGGCGTGACCTGGCCCGCCGGGTCGAGGACCTCGGGTTCTCCACCCTGTTTCTCGCCGACCACTACCTGGGCCCGGGGCCGGCACAGCGGGAAGCCAGGTGGCCACCGCAGTACCTCGCTCCCATCGCGGCCATGGCCACCGCGGCCGCGGTGACGACGACGCTGCGCGTGGGCTGTCGGGTCTTCTGCGTCGACTACCACGTGCCCGCCGTCCTCGCGAAGGAGGCGGCGACGATCGACCTGCTCTCCGACGGGCGCCTCGAGTTCGGTATCGGCGCTGGCTGGAGCGAGCCCGAGTACCAGGCCATGGGCGTGGCCTTCGACGCGCCGGGGCGCCGGATCAGCAAGCTCGCCGAGGCGATCTCCTTGTTCAAGGCGCACTGGTCCGGAGAGGAGATCGACGAGAAGGGCGAGTTCGTCAACGTCACCGGCTACGCGGGGCTGCCGCGACCGGTGCAGCGCCCGCACCCACCGATCATGATCGGCGGTGGCCGCCGGCGGGTGCTCTCCCTCGCCGGGCAGGTGGCCGACATCGTCAGCATCTCCAACGTGCCGTTCGTCCCGGTGAACTCCGACGGCCTGACGCCCGCCGAGGAGGCGGTGCGCCGGGTCGGCTACGTGCGCGACGCCGCCGGTGAGCGCTTCGGTGGCCTCGACATCGAGAGCTCGCCGTTCTTCACCCGGGTGACCAGGGGCGCCGAGGAGGCTGTGGAGGCCGTCGGTCGGGTCGCGGCCACGATGAAGGTGGACGCGGGCGGCCTGATGCTGCACCCGAACGTGCTGGTGGGGTCCTCCGACGAGATCGTCGAGCGGCTGCAGGAACGCCGCGAGGCGTTCGGGGTGAACTACGTCAGCATCCAGCAGTCGGAGGTCGAAAGTTTCGCCTCCGTGGTCGAGCGGCTGACCGGCAGGTGACGCTGACCGCCGCGGGGCGCGGCACCGGTGGTCCGGGTGGCCGCACAGGGCGAGCGGCCACCCGGGCGAGATCAGCGGGCGACGTAACCGCCGTCGACCGGGATCGCCGTACCGGTGATGAACGAGGCCTCGTCGCTGGCGAGGAACAGCGCGGCCGTGGCCAGTTCCTGTGGCCGGCCCCAGCGCCGCATCGGCTGGGGGAGCTTGCTGCCGTCGGGCGGCGCGGAGTCGTCGGACGCGTTGGCGAGGCCCGTCCAGGTCATGCCGGGGCAGATGGCGTTGACCCGGATGTTGCTCTCGGCGTAGTCCAGGGCGGCGGACTTGGTGAGCTGGATGACCCCGCCCTTCGCGGCGGAATATCCGGCCTTACCCTTCCACCCGACGAGCCCGGCGGCTGACGCCGTGTTGATGACCGAGCCGCCGCCATGGCGCAGCATCGCGGCGATCCCGTATTTCATGCCCAGGAAGACACCCTTGAGGTTGACCGCGACCAGAATATCGAAGGTCTCTTCCTCGATTTCGGCGAGCGGCTTGGGTGGACCACCGAAGCCGGCGTTGTTGAAGAGCACGTCAAGTCGGCCGAACTCGCGCTCGGCGGTATCGATCATGTGCTTTGCGTCGGCGGCCACGGAGACGTCGGCGCGCACCGCGACCGCACCGTCACCAATGGCCGCGGCGGTAGCGTCCTCACGGCCGCTGATATCCGCGCAGACGACCCTGGCGCCGGCCTGTGCGAAAAGCAGGGCAGTGGCCCGGCCGATACCGGAGCCGGCGCCGGTCACCACCGCGACCTTCCCTTCGAGACGGCGCACTGCCAAAGAATCGGGAATCTGCTCGACCATGCCGACAGTTTACACATAATGCGTGCGGAGTGAAGATGCGGAGATAGTAATCATGAGAGCTTCGTAGGTCGTTCAGAAAAAGTCCCCGTCAAGCCGGCAGGCTGAATCGCCGCGGCTGGCGGGATTTCGTCGTGCGCATTTTCGGTGCGCCGGCCCCACCACTGGCGGTGGGGCCGGCGCCGACCGTCACCACTGCCGGTGGTCAGGCCGGGTCAGGCGCCGGCGAGGGAGGCCTTGTACAGCGTGTTCGCGGCGAGGCGCATGTGCGCGGCGTCGACGAGGCGGCCGTCGCGCCCGATCGCTCCGACCCCTTCGGCTTCGGACGCCCGGTAGACGGCCACCGCCTCGTGCGCCTCGGCGACCTCCTGCGCGGTCGGGGCGAACACCTCGTTGGCAACGGAGATCTGGGCGGGGTGGATCGCCCACTTTCCGTCGAACCCCAGCAGGCTCGCATGCGTGGCCGAGCGCCGGTAGCCCTCGATGTCCTGGTACGCCGGGTAGGGCGCGTCGATCGCGTCGATGCCCGCTCCGCGCGCCGCGGCAAGCACCTGAACCCGCGCGAAATGCCAGAAATCTCCCGGATAGTCCCCTACTGGATCGAAGTTTCCGTCCACCCGGGCCCGCAGCGAGGCGGAGAGGTCACCCGCACCGAAGATGATCGCTTCCAGGCGGCTGCTGGCCCGGGCGATCTCGGCGGCGTTCGCCAGGCCCTCGGCCTCCTCGATGAGGACCTCCAGCGCGATCCGCCGGGTCAGCCCGAGCTTGTGCTCCAGCTGCGTGAGCAGGACGTCGACCCACCAGACATCCCGCGCGGACCGAGCCTTGGGCACGATGATCACATCGAGTGCCTCGCGTGCGCCGGTGACGACCTCGATGATGTCGTCGTGGCACCAGGGCGTGTCCAGGCCGTTGACCCTGACGGCGCGAACGGTCCGCCCCCACTCCAGACCCGTGAGCGCGGTTACGGCGATGCCCCGGGCCGCCTCCTTCGCCGCCGGCGCGCAGGCGTCCTCCAGGTCGAGAAAAACCAGGTCGGCGTTTGAGGCCGCGGCTTTCTCGCACATTTTTGCGCTGCTGGCCGGAGTGGCCAGCTCGGACCTGCGGGCGCGTGGCCGGCCGGCATCGGTGGCCACCGTGGCCGGATCCTCCGAGGCCGGGGATTCGGGCACGTCTCGTGTGGGCAAAACTGCCTCCCTGTTCCTGCTCCGGCCGGGATTCCCGGTCAGATGACGGCAAATTCCGCGGCTGCTTCGGTGATCTCCTGAACGAGCCGGGAAGGCCTGTCCGAATCAGCTCGCGGGAGGGTTCTCGAAAGGGCTGTGATCCCACCGCGGTGCTTCATTGATGTTGTAGATCTGATCCGATTTCGATCCCGGGGATCGTTCGGGCGTCGACTTCCGGAGCCGTGCTGCGCTGGTGGGTGGGTCGGCTGGGGGCGGTGTCGGCGGACCGCCCACTGATCACCCTCGGTGGGAAGGCATGCGATCGGCGTGGTACCGCCCACGGCCGCGCGGCCGGTTTTCTCTGGCTGGATCACTTTCCCATGGACTGGGAGGGAGTTGGATTCGGTTGTTCGACTTTGTCTGCAACGTTAGTGTTGTCGCATGGCAACTGCAACCGTGCGCGGCTGCGCGGCGGGCGGGTGGGCCGCGGCGCGGTGCCGTGCGATGCGGTGCCGTGCGATGCGGTGCCGTGCGATGCGGTGCGGTGCGGTGCCGAGGGCGCGGTGGGATGCCGGGATCGTCGGCGTGTCCGGAGATGTTGCTCATCAATGACTGACCACTACTGCGGGCCGTGTCCGGAGGGACTCATGCAGGAGCAAGAACATCTGTTCATCGGGGGCGAGTGGGTCGCGCCGGCGGGCACGGGCACGGGCGTGATCGAGGTCGTCTCGCCGCACACCGAGCAGGTCATCGCCCGCATCGCGGCGGCCGGCAACGCGGACGTCGACCGGGCCGTGGCCGCGGCGCGCCTCGCCTTCGACGAAGGCCCCTGGCCGCGTCTCGACCCGGCGGAGCGCGCCGAGGTCGTCCGGCGGCTGGCCGGGCTGGTGAAGCCGCGCCGCAAGGAGCTCGCCGAGCTGATCAGCGCCGAGATGGGTGCGCCGATCTCGTTCGCGAAGCTGTCCCATGTGGCGCTGCCCTGGATGATGATGGGCGCGTTCGCCGACATCGCGGTGAACCTGGCGTGGGAGGAGCCGCGCAAGGGCTTCTACGGGCAGGACATCATCGTCCGCAAGGAGCCGATCGGCGTCGTCGCCGCCATCGTCCCGTGGAACATGCCGTTGTTCCTGACCGTCGGGAAGCTGGTGCCGGCGCTGCTCGCCGGGTGCTCGGTGGTGCTGAAGCCGTCCCCGGAGACGCCGCTGGACGCCTACGTGCTGGCGGACCTGCTCACCGAGGCGGGGCTGCCGCCGGGTGTCGTCAGCGTGCTGCCCGGCGACCGGGACCTGGGCGAGTACCTCGTGTCACATCCAGGCGTGGACAAGGTGTCGTTCACCGGGTCGACGGCGGCCGGCCGCCTGGTCGCCGCCTCGTGCGGGTCGAACCTCAAGCGGGTCAGCCTGGAGCTCGGCGGCAAGTCCGCGGCCGTGGTGCTCGACGACGCCGACCCGGCCGCGGTGGCGGCAGGGGTGGAGATCGCCGGGCTGATGAACAGCGGGCAGGCGTGCGTCGCCCAGACCCGGATCCTCGTCCCCCGGTCGCGGTACAGCGAGTACCTCGACGCGCTGGTCTCGATGGTCGAGTCGCTGCCGGTCGGTGATCCGTCCGACCCGGCGACGAAGGTCGGCCCGATGGTCGCCCAGCGCCAGCAGGAGCGGGTGCGCGGCTACATCGAGGAGGGCCAGAAGGAAGGTGCCCGGCTGGTCACCGGCGGCAGCGATCTGCCGGCCGGTGTCGAGAGCGGCTGGTACGTGCGTCCGACCGTCTTCGCCGACGTCGACAGCGGCATGCGGGTCGCCAGGGAGGAGATCTTCGGCCCGGTCCTGACGGTGCTGCCGTACGGCGACGACGCCGAGGCGGTACGCATCGCGGACGCCACCGAGTACGGGTTGTCCGGCTCGGTGTGGACGTCCGACATCGAGCGCGGGCTCGCGGTGGCACGAAAGGTCCGCAGCGGCACCTTCGGCGTCAACCAGGCCTACAGCATGGACCCGAACGCCCCGTTTGGTGGGGTCAAGGCCAGCGGGATCGGGCGTGAGCTGGGCCGTGAGGGCATCGAGGGCTACCTCGACGTGAAGTCGATCTCGGTGGCCCCGGCATCCTGAACGTCGTCGGCTGGACCGGTCACCGGGAAACCGACCGGGTTCCGCCTGCCTCGGGGCCGTTGACGCGGCCCCCGGGCAGGCGCTGGAACCCAGTCCGTGGGTGGGCGCGAGCGTGTCGCGTGACCGGTCGCGACGACACCGCGTCCTGTGCCCTGCATCCGCTCGCGGGCGAGCGGCGCGGTTATGGGGGAGCTCGGCGTTACCGGGAAGGCCGGCGTTGCCGGGAGCTCAGCAGTAGGAGGTCACAGCTGGTTGTGACCTGGCTGGCTGGGGCCGGAGCGATCACAGCCCGGCGCGGCGGGCGCGGCGGGGCTGGACGACGGGTCGACGGCGACCCAGCGACGAGCGTGGGAGAGGGCGGCACCGCTGTCCTGCAGCCTGCGCAGTCCGGCGGTCACCTCGGCGGCCGGGAGGCCGAGGTCGAGGGCGAGGACGCGCGCGCGTACCGGTCGGTCGGCCCGGGCCAGGGCGTCGCGGACGGCGATGAGGGTTCGGTCGGCACGGCTCACCTTGTCCCGGTGCCGGCGCTGAGGCTGGCGCGGGACGTCACCGGCTAACCGGCTCTTCGCCTGCACCGCGGCCGTGGGAGAGGTCACAGAATGCATTGCATCACCTTTCTCGATTTCGCTTAACTTCAACAATGCCTACTTTTGCGGCTGTCGTCATGGTGAGGTTCGCCGCGTTACGCTAAGTGTTTGCCAGAATACAGCCCGCCGAATGGTGTGTTCGCTGTAACAGGACGGGCTGTTCGGTGCCCGCCGGTCGGGTGACCCGTGCTACGTTGCCCGGCCGGTCCGTTGGTGCCACCGTGCCGATCGGCAGGTGTAATCCTGCCGATCGGCAGGTACAAACGGGCGCACAAGCCACCGGCCTCGTGGGCCCCTGACCCGCGCAATCGCCCGGCGCCGCGGCGGCGGACCGGCCGGCGGCCAGCCGAACAGCCATGTTTTTCTTGGGTTTTCATGTTCATTCTATGAAGAATTTCTCAGTTGCTGTGACACGTGGTCGCCGTCCTGATTACGACACTTCCTCCGATCGTCCGGGGCTCACCGGAGCGAAACATTCCGTGACGCCCGGCTGGTCCGGCGGTCGCCTGGGGTGTTGTCCTGATCGTGTCTCCCTCCTCCTTCGGTGTGGGCCGGATCATGGCTGTGAGCTGGGCCTAGGCGCCCGTGAACGAGCACTAGTGATGGAACGAAGCCTGGTCCGCGGCGGACCACGCCGGCCGGGAGGCCTGGCCGCTCAGCCGGCTGACCGCCCGCTGAAGGTCCTCGACCAGCAGGTGCGCCAGCTCGCGGCTGAAGTCCGCGCGGATCACGATCCGCAGCACGGCCAGGTCCGTCAGATCGGCGGGGAACCGGTAGGCAGGCACCAGCCAGCCGCGGGTCCGCAACGCCTCGGACACGTCGAAGACGCTGAAATCCGTGCCAGCCCTCGTCGTGAAGGCGAACGCGGGGATCCCGGAGCCGTCCGAGACAAGCTCGAACGGCCCCAGCTTGGCGACCTCGTCCGCAAGCCATCGCGCATTGTCACGGCACGTGCGGGCGGTGAGCTGATAGCCGGCATGGCCGAGCCGCAACATAGAGTAGTACTGCGCTACCACCTGTGACCCTGGTCGGGAGAAGTTCAGCGCGAACGTCGGCATCGTGCCGCCGAGATAGTCGACGTCGAACACCAGTTCGGCCGGAAGGTGCTCGGTGTCGCGCCACACAACCCAGCCGACGCTCGGATACACGAGCCCGTACTTGTGGCCTGAGGTGTTGATGGACACGACGCGCCGCAGCCGGAAGTCCCAGTGCAGGTCCGGGTCGCAGAACGGCGCGACGAACCCGCCGGAGGCGGCGTCGACGTGCACCGGGACGTCCGGGCCGCCGGTCTCGGCCAGGTGGTCCAGCGCCCGGGCGATCTGCTCCACGGGCTCGTAGGTCCCGTCGAAGGTCGAGCCGAGGACGGCCACCACCCCGATCGTGTTCTCGTCGCAGCGGGCGACCGCTTCGTCCGGTGTCAGATGGGTGCGCCCAGGCGCGAGCGGGACCAGCCGGGGCTCGACATCCCAGTAACGGGCGAACTTCTCCCAACAGACCTGCACGTTCGCGCCCATGACGATGTTCGGGGCCGGTGCGTCGCGCGGGCTCCGGGCGCCACGCCACCGGCGCAGCATGGCGAGCCCGGCCAGCATGCAGGCTTCGGACGAGCCCGTGGTCGAGCAGCCGATCGTGTCGGCGGCGTCCGGGGCGTGCCACAGCCTGGCCAGGATGTTCACGCAGCGTGCCTCCAGCTCGGCCGTCTGCGGGTACTCATCCTTGTCGATCATGTTCTTCGCCGCGCATTCCGCCATCAGCCGGTCGGCGTGCTCGTCCATCCAGGTGGTGACGAAGGTCGCGAGATTGAGGCGGGCGTTCCCGTCGAGCATCAGTTCGTCGCGCACGACCTGGTAGGCCGTCGCCGCCGGCATCGACGAGCGGGGCAGCCGGAACCGGGGAACCGTGGTGTCGGCGTCCGGGACCGCCAGGTGTGGGCGTATCGCGACGGTCTGGTCGCGGTGCTCGCCTTTCGCCCGACCATGCAGGGCCATCGGACGTCCCTCCCTCCCGCCGTCACCGGTGTCGCCAAGAGTCTGCGACCCAGCAATCGATTACGCCAGGTGACGTACCGAGCGGGGAGGGTGGTAGTCGTGGGCCCTCAGCGGGCGTCGGCCAGCGGGATGTCCGCTTGGGCACCGGTCTGGCCGGTCTGGCCGGTCGGGCTGGTCGAGGCGGTCGGGCTGGTCGAGGCGGGCTGACCGGTCGACGCGGCCGAGCGGCTCCGGGGCTGCGGCGGGGCCGTTGCCAGCCGCTCGACCAGCAGCAGCGCCAGATCGTCGTGCAGGTTGCCACCGACATGGCTGGTTAGCGCGGCGGTGAGCTGATCGAGGGCGGCGTTCGGCGACACCTCCCGGAGCAGGTCGACGTGCCGGTCCAGCGGGAAGAAGGCACGATTGCCGTCACGCGCCTCGATCAGGCCGTCGGTGAACAGCAGCAGCCGGTCGCCGATCTCCCAGTCCGTGACCGTCGTGGCGAACTGCTCACCGAGCCCGAGCGGCGGGCCGGACGGACAGGTCAGCGTGGTCGTGGTCGTGGTGCCGACGAGCAGCGGCGGATGATGACCCGCCGAGCACAGGCTGAGCTGGCCGTCCGGATGGATGTCGACCAGCAGTGCGGTCACGAAGTCCTCCGGATCCGCCTCGCGGCTCACCGACCGTGCGCAGGCGGCCGCGACCTGCCCCTGGTCGAGCCAGGTGACCGCGGCCTCGCGGAAGGCGCCGAGCACCACTGTCGCGAGCCGGACGGCGGGCAGCCCCTTGCCTCGCACGTCGCCGATGATGAGGCGGATCGTGTGCGGCGTCGCCACGACTTCGTAGAGGTCGCCACCGACCGACGCCTCCTTGGCCGCGGAGAGGTACCGGGCGGCGAAGCCGGCACCGTGAAGCGTCTTCGGCACGTCCGGCAGCAGGGCCCGTTGAGCGACCTCCGCGACCGCCCGGACCTGCTGCAGCTCGGAGCTCCGGCGGATCCGGTGGGCCGAGATGTACACCGCGACGGCCACCTGGGCGGCGACCAGCACACACGCCGCGATGTGCTGGCCGCTGCCGAAACGGTGATCCCACACCCCGGAGACCACCGCCACGACCTCGCAGCACAGACCCAGACCCAGCGTCACCAGCGGTGGACAGGTCACGGCCGCGACCAGCGCGCCGATACCGAAATAGCCGGTCGTGGACAGATCCGTGGCCGCACCGACGGCGATCCCGGCGGCGAGGACCAGCAGAGCGGCGGTGAGCGGGTCGGTGTAGGCCCTGACCCGGTGAACCACGCTGGTGAGCATGCGCCATTGTCCCGGGCGGACGGTGTCTGTCAGCCGGAGACCTTCATTTTCTCCGTCAACAAGGGCTGGCCGGCCATCGGAGGCTCGTCGGCCATCGGGTCCGGCCGGTACCGGGTTCGCCGGTCTCAGGCGGGTGCCGAGGTCTCCAACCGGCCCGGCCGGCGGGTGTACCACCGTTCGACGTCCTCCAGCTCCGCGGCGAGGGAGATCAGCGGGCCCTCGCCGCCGGCCGGCCCCATCAGCTGCGCACCGACCGGCAGGCCGGCCGCGGTCAGCCCCGCCGGGACGTTGATCGCCGGCCAGCCGAGGACGTTCCACGGCCAGGTGTACGGAGCCGCGGCGACGATGGCCTGATCGGTCTCCCAGCTCGTCGGGCGGTTGAGCTCGCCGACCCGAGGTGGCGGCACCGCGGTCGTCGGTGCCAGCAGGACGTCCACCTGGCGGAAGACACGGCCGATGTACGCCCGGGCCGGAGCCTCGACCACTCTGGTCAGACCGAGCAGCGGCCGCAGCGCCCGCCCGTTGCGCGCGTTCGTCAGCGTCCTCGGGTCGAGCAGGCCGGGATCCGGAACCCGGCAGGACCAGTCCCGGATGCCGTCCATCGACCGGGGGAGGAAGAGGAGACCGAGCAGCCCGTACGGCGGATCGAGCGGCACCACCTCATGCCCGAGCCGGGCGAGCACCTCGGCGAGGCGTTCCACCGCGGAGCGGACAGCGGGATCAAGCGTGGCCGGCATCCCGCTGTACGGAATCCGCAACGACAGCCCGATCCGCAGCCGTGGCGGCGGGCGTTCGGCCGACCGCACGAACGACTCCATCGGTGGGGCGGTCCGGTCCCGGTCCACGGGGAGGCTGCCGGCCAGCAGATCCAGCAGCAGGGCGCCGTCGGCGACGGTCCGGGTCAGCGGGCCGAAGGTGGTCAACCCGTTGAACTGCTCGGTCACCGGTGCGCTGGAGATCCGTCCGCGCTGGGGCTTGATGCCGACGAGGTGGGTCCAGGCGGCGGGGATGCGGACCGAGCCGGCCCCGTCGGAGCCGATCGCGGCGGGTACCAGCCCGGCGGCGACCGCCGCGGCCGCCCCGCCCGAGGACCCACCGGGCGAGTAGTCCAGGTTCCAGGGGTTGCGGGTGCTGCCGAACGCGGCCCCCTCGGTGAACGGCCACTGCCCGAACTCGGGGGTGTTCGTCTTCCCCACGATGATCGCTCCACTGGCGCGCAGCCGGTGGACCATCTCGCAGTCCTCGGTCGCGGGCGGGAAGTCACCGGCGGCGCCGAACGCGGTCGGAAGCCCGGCGATGTCGGTGTCGTCCTTGATGGCGATCGGAACGCCCAGCAGCGGCAGCCGCTCGCCGGCGTCGAGCCGCCGGTCGGCCTGGGCGGCCTCTCGCAGCGCCTCGTCCGCGCGCAGAACCCGGAAGGAGTTGAGGGTGGAAGCCGTCGCCTGGATGCGTTCCAGACTGGCCGCTACGAGCTCCTGCGAGCTCATCGTCCCGGCCGCGAGCTGCGCGGCGAGTTCCCGCAGGCCGTAGAGGCCGTCGGGTTGGCCATCGTCAGCCCACACAGCAGCGGTATCCGACATCAGGCACCTCCTTGGCGCGACAAGCGCGGCGGGAGCCGTGAAGGGAACGCTAGACGACTCCGCCCCGCCGCCGCGCTCCGTTGCCGGACATGAGACATACGAGCCGGCGCGCGCGGTGCCACCTGCCACCTGCCACTCGCCGTTCGCCGGCCGCCGGCCGCGGCGTCGTCGAAGAGTTGAGGATCTTCGTCGCGCCAGCGACCACCAGCTCGGGTCCGGTCCGGCAGGGACGTCAGACCGGTGGCGGCGCGCACGGACCGTGGGGTGGGGTTCCGTCACTGTCCTGCGAAACAGTGGGTTATGCCGAAATTCCACGGGTAGTCGGGAAGGAAAGATGCGTGCGGCAACCGGCGGGTCCCCATCGGCTCACCGCGCGCGAGATGCGCGATCTATCGAGGAGGACCGCGAGATGAAAGAGGGCGCCAATACCGGGGCCAGCACGGCGCCGGATACCGGCGGTGCCGCTTCCGTGGAAGCGGCCGAACGCCCCCTGGACGCTGCCGCGACGGACAGCGGTGTGAGCGCCGCCGACATTCGCCGGAAGTTCAACGACATGACCACCGGCCTCGCCCCGCATGTGGTTTCGGCCACAGAGAAGACGCGGGACGTCGCGGAGCGGGCGGCGGGCGCGGTCCGGGAGAAGGTTGCCCAGAACCCGACCGTCGCGACCGCGACGGAACGGACCGTCGAGGCGAAGGACAAGGCTCTCAGTACTGTGAGGGACCAGCTCGACCAGCATCCGCAGGCGGCGGCAGCTGTCGAGCGGACCGCTGTGACCAGTGGAAAGGCCGCTCGAACCGTGGGTGAGCAGGCGCGGCGCCGTCCTCGCGCCACCGGCGGGGCGGCCTTCGGCGTGGCGGTGCTGCTGATCCTCCGGCGGACCATGCACCGCCGGGGGGCGGCACGGTCCGCCCGCTCCGGCGACTGACCTCGCCCGATCGCACGCCGTTTTGTCCGGCGACCGCGGAAACCGGGTAAAGCTGCCGGATCGCGAATTTTCGAGAGAAACATGTTTGTGTCGGAACCGCTCGGGAACAAGGATCTCAGCCGAACTTTGAAGGCAAAAACATCCTGGTAAGGGAGAGCTCGCTGATGGTCACCTTCCTCGTCGTCATGGTCCTGCTCGGTCTTGTCGCCGGCGCGGTTGCCCGCCTGGTTCTCCCGGGCCGGGACCCGATCGGAATTCTCGGTACGATTGGCGTCGGAATCGTCGGTTCCTTCGTCGGCGGCTTTCTCGGCTATGTTCTCTTCGGTAAGGATCTCGGTGAGGGCGCCCTGCAGCCGTCGGGCGTCGTCGGCTCGATCGTCGGAGCCATCATCGTGCTCGCCCTGTGGCGTTCCTTCAGCGGCCGCGGCATCTCCCGGGCCCCGCACAGCCGCCGGTACGCCCGCCGCTAGTTCCGCTTGAGCCGGCGCCGTCCGGCTCTCAGTGAGCGAGAGATCCTCTTTAGCTCGGCAGGTCACCGGCCCGGGTTCTCCCAGGCCGATGACCTGCCCGTCTGCGTGTGAGGGAACGCGGGCCGGCTGTGCGACGACCGTCGGGGATCTGACGGTGGTATCCCGAAGACGCGGACCGGGTCGTTCTTCCCGTCGCTGCTCGAACTCCGCCGGTGCATCGACGTAGCCCTACACGCGGTGGTGATGGAGGCTACGTGCGTAAGGGCGACGAACGACCTCGTTGCGCCTGGAGGTGGACACGGGAATCTCGAAGTCGGAGGTGTCTCGGGTCTGCGCGGCGTTGGACCGGGAAGCCGACGCCTGGCGTAGTCGGGGGTACGGCCGGTCCTTTCCGATGCCCACCGGGGCTGACCGCCGCTGTCAGCAAGGTCCTGACCGGACTGGATGGCAGCGTTGCCCGTTTCACTTTCAGCGCAACGTCGCCGTCCGGGTTTCCAAGCATGCTGCGTCGATGGTCACGGCCGCAATCAAGACGAGCTTCGCGCCGTCGACCGCGAAGCTCGTGCGAGCCCAAGTCGACACCGTCGCGGACCTGCTCGCCAGGAAGCTGCCCGCGGTCGAGGGCATGCTGCGTGACGCGAAGGCCGACCTGACCGCGTTCGCGGATTCCCCGAACCGCACTGGCGCAAGATCTGGTCGGACAACCTATTGGAACGGTTGCACCGAGGCGCCAACGTCGGGAGCTTCCCGAAGCGGACAGTGCTGCTCCGTCTCGGGACGATCTTATCGCCGGCGCGGTCGCGAGGCTGGCACTTCCAAGGCGAGACCCGACCGGAATCCTCGGCACGTCGGCGTCATCAGCTCCGTTATGGGTGGCATTCTGGGCTGCTGCCTTCTGGCGGGATCTCCCTGAGGCTGCCCGGCAGCTGTCGGAAGCGATCGATTCGATCACGTGGCGCCATCGTGCCGGCCATCCGGAGTTCCTTCAGCGATCCGGGCCTCCCGCACAGCCGCCGTTAAGCGCCGCCGAGCCTGGGCAAGGGATGGGAACTCGCCGGCAGGGTCAGTGCGAGTCCAGGTGCGGCTCCGGCCCAGGGGCAAGGTGCGGCCCCTGGGACAACCTGCGGGCCGGAGACGTTTCCCTGCGCGAACCGCCCACCCGACCCTGGTCGGGACCCGAACAGAGCCCGTGCCTGCGGATGCCGCCCCGGGATATATTTCTCTTGATGTGCGATTTGTTGCTTACCAGCAGACACTGTATCGGATTTGAGTGGCAATATATGGCCCGGGGCAATGAGATGCCAGGCGCATGTGGTGGCCGGCGGACCCGCCGCCCCCGCTGAGCTGCCCGACAGCTCACCGCTGATCACCCGGCTGGAGATCGCACCACTGACCGTGCGCGGCCGCCGAACGTCAGGGCAGGGGGTACAAGCGTTGGACATCCGACCGCGGCAGCTCCTGCTGGAGATCTGGAAGGCGACCACCAGGTACTCGTTCGTCAACGAGGAATGGATGTTCGGTGGCCGCAACGGACGGAACTCGATAAGCGATGCCGAGCAGTTGCTCTGCATCATGTACCCGGGCTACCAGATGGCCGGGATGGGCTTCGTCAGGCCGGACGAGACGGCACGCGACGTAGCCGAAGCCCTCGCACAGCTCGGTGACTGCCGCCAGATCCCGCACGTCATGGTCCGAACCCTCCTGGACTACATGGAGCGGTATTCGGACGAGAAAGGAAATCCGAGTTTCGCTGGAGGCTCCTATTTCCAGCCTGAGCGTGACGGTGAAGAATTGACCGTGGAGCAGCTGGAGCTGGAGGTGGTGGACTCGTTCTCGATGTCCATTACTCTCTCTCTCGCCGTCCTCGGCTTCGTAAAGGAGCTCCGGCCGACGGTACGACGTGCCAGCTGGCAGGAGGAGATGAATGCGCTGGAGACGGCCGCCGCGGGCCGGCTGACGGCGGCAATGGTAGGGACTCTCCGTAGCTTCACGGTGCGCTCCTTCACGGCAGAATCCGAGGATGGTCGGGAGCTGTGCGATCTAGTCAATGTCAGCGGATCGTCCCAGGAGAACGTTCTCTATGAACTTCGCGATGCACTCGCCCAGGTCCGCGCCTCTCTGTCCGAACTGACAATGGACGTTGAGACGCCATCCTCGGAGGTGATGGAGGACGACACCCAGCTTTTCGAGTGCGGATGGACCTGGGGTATCACCAGGGACGCGCCGCCAGTCGAGGTCGGCACGGCCTCGAGGGTAAGTCACGCTCCCGGGGTGGCCGAGGCAAAGGTCTCGCTCTACTTCACCCTCGTCGCGTTGGACGGAATTACCGACCTATTCTCTGATCGCACTAAAAGACTGAATCTCATCACTCCGGAGCAGCAGGGCCTTGCCCGTGCGTTGCGGATCCGTCTGAAACTGGCGCAGCGTTACTGGGCGACCATTGCCCGTTTCGGTCGTAACCGCTGGGCGCTCGAAGAGATCCCATGGCGGGGTCGGCAGCCCGAAAATGAAGGTACCGAGACGGACTACGAGAGTCTGCTAGCAACCTCGATAACTGTTGAGGCACTGACCACCGAGCAGAGTATCCGAGATGTTGACATCGAACGGGTTGCGAAAATCTTGGAGCAACTGGCGCGCCGCGGGCGGGTCACCGGGCGGGCACGCCAAGGCGAGCTGGCGATCACCCTGCATGATCCTGGAATACGCATTGAACTGACCGGTGCCGAGACCCTAGGGCCGCCTGTCGCGTGGCAGGTGGCCGACTTCTCGACGACCTTGCTCAAGAGTGTCGCGCGCACAGCGTACATCACCCGCGACAGCGTTCTACGAGACAGGCTGGTTACGCTTGCTGACCAGATCTGGTCGCAGCACCTACAGCGGCGCCAGGTCGCAGCCGGCCCGAATGCGATGCTCTGGGACAATATTGGCAACGTCTTCAATCCGGGTGACGCCGTAAACCCAGGCGATGCGCTCGCGTCCGACGAGTGGGCGGGGACTAATCCATCGTGGTATTTTACCGAACGGGTCATGGAGTCGTTGGTCGCCGTCGCCGGCATCTCCGAAATCGCGCCATATAGCAAAAGACTGGCCGATCTGGCTCTGGAGATGCTCACCGAGGCCGACCACCTGCACGCGTGTGAGCTTCTTCGCCAATCATGGTCCTTCGCGGTGCCCACGCGCACCCAGTTGTGCGGGATCGAAACGAATCTGCGGCGCGCTCGAGAGATACGTGAGCTCCAACCCGCCACCGCGATCGCAATCCTGCAGAAGGCGTTACGGGAACTCGACGCGCTGGCCCTGGCAAGGTGGGCCTGACCGGCCGTCGACCTATGATAATCTTCGCGACCTCAGACAAGGGCGGTACCGGCCGCTCCGTGACGAGTTGCAATATCGCGTATCGACGCGCGATGCAGGGCAGCAATGTGTGCTATCTCGATTTCGATTTCGGCTCGCCGACCGCAGGGGCCATTTTCGGTGTCGAGGCTGCGGGCCAGGGAACCTCCAGCGGCTCCGGGTTGCACACCTACCTTGCGGGCGGAGCGGCGGACGCGGAGCAGCTCGACATCTGGGCACGGTCGAGACTCGGTGGCAGGTGGTCCAAACCACTCGGGGCGGGCCGGCTCACGCTACTGCCCGGTGATGCCGGTGGCGGCGATTTCCCCGTCGATGACGGTATGGTCCGCCGCTGTAGTGACCTGTTCCTCCGCCTCGACGAGGAGTTCGAGCTGACTCTCGTCGATCTGAGCTCCGGAAGATCCTACGCGACCGAGCTCGCGCTGCGGGTGACCGCTGATCCCATAATCGCGACGAAAACCGCGCGCTGGTTGGTGTTCCACCGCTGGACCCGCCAACATATAGTCGCTGCGGCGGGCTTGGTGTATGGCCCGCAAGGGATTCTGGATACCGGCTCGGGTTTCGGGCATGAGCGCCGCGAGTTGGAGGATCGTATCCGCTTCGTGCGTACGGCTGTGCTCGAACCCGACTCGGCCCAGTTCGCGGCCCTGCGCCCAGAACAGTCGGTCTGGCTGGAGTCGTACAACACTGACCTGGAGAAGCTGGCTGGAAAACTTCACCTTGGAATGAGCATGATGCTGGGATCAATTCCTCTCGATCCGGTCCTGCAGTGGCGTGAACAGATAATCGTCGAGGAGGACATCGCGGCTGTCCGCATCGTTAACGAGGAGACCGGGCAGGCGTTCGAGGCTCTTGCGAGACGGCTGACTGATGACAATCTATGGGAAGGGCTCTGAGACAGTGGAATGGGTATCTGTCGAAGCCGCATCCGCTGTGGCCCGAGCAGTGTTCCAAGAAACGAGCGCCGTCGAGCGCACTGTCGATGTGCCATTATCCCATCTATCGGTGGAGCTCGGTCACTTCTATCCGGAGGACTTCCGAGACCAGGGCGTGACGCTGAGCCGTCAGTTCCGTCGGATCGCGCCTTGGGCCGAACGCTCACGGTTGGCGAGTCTGGCGGGCCTCGAACTGGACAGTCCTAGGATCGCCACCTGCCTGCTCGTGGACGACTACTCGGAGCAAGAGGCTATGCCGCCGCCAGCCACAGTGGTACCTGAACTGCTCGCAGCGGCGGCAGCCAGCAGCCTTACAATTGATTACATCGCGCGGGAGTCCGCGTGTGCGGAGAACGGTGTGACTCCGCTCGCACAAATGATTGAAACTATGCTCGTTCCTGATCCGTCCTACGGGACGAACGGCGCGCGCCCGCCAGTGCACGAAAGTGGCTGGCTATGCAACGGATCGAGATCTTCGGGAACCGTCGGCACTCCAGCAATGGGAAAACCGCAGATATGGAGACCGCCGACCGAAAACGCCTCGCGACGCCATTCGATCTTTCTTGACGTCGAGCTTCGCAGCGAATATCTCCAGGCGGAGACAAGGTGGTCATGTTCTTTTTTGGCGGCGGTTTGGCAGCTGTTGAGGCTGGGTCTGGTGCGGGCACGCGGGGAGAGCGTGGTGCAACCAGTGCCAGTTGACCCCGTGGACCTCCCTGAGCGGTGGTCTGAATTCCCCGCGATCGGCCAGATGAGGCGGCAGGCGCCGCCGTTCTGCGCCTACCGTACGTTTTCTATATTGGACACGGCCTATCTTCCGGTCGAACACGCGGTGCGTGTGATCCTCGGTCAGCTCGGTATTGACCAGGCTGCCTCGGTATCCTCGATACGGCGCGCGGCAAATGAGGGGGTTGTGTTACCAGCCGCACCCGCCGACCGCGTCTCCTATCTGTTCCTGGGTCTGTGATGCCGGCTCGGGATCGGGATGCCGGGGGAACGTCAAGGTTGTCCACCGACCTGGACGTACTTGTCGGTGAGGTGCACACGACGCTCCTGCAGAACTCCCACCGCGTCAGCACTGAAATCACGACCAAGTTACTCGATCTGGACCCGGGGAACCGGGTCCGTTCAGTAACTCGACCGCTAGCCCACGCGATGTCACGGGACGAGCTGACCGGTGTGCACTGTCCACTCGCAAGTGGCTCAGGTACCGCCGCGACTGGGATCGGCACCGTCCTGGCTCGGGTCTCCGTGACTGGCGGAATCATCCTCCAGGCCTCGGCACGAGCGCGGCTTGTCCGTGCCGCCGGGGAACACAGGTTGCCCTGGTCGCACTATCTGACCAATCCGGGAGTGGTCGAGGTCCACGGGCGCGGCAGTGGCCACGACCTTGCCAGGGGCTTCCTTCAGGAGCCGGACCGGGCTTCCGTTGCCGACCCGAATCCGGGGCATCTCGACCTCGGCGCGGTGGGGAACCGCCTGCTCAACCAGGTGCAACGGTTGCCACATATCGACCGGGTGACGATGTTGCGGGCGCGCCGGACGAGACTTCGGTTTGCCGTCACCTGGCGGTCTCCCGATGCGATTGACCTGGAAGAATCGTCAGCGGCCGACATCGAACTTGTCGTCCACGATGGATCTCTGCGGACGCTGCGCCTGCTACTCCCCCCGCAGCTTCGTGATCCGACCGAGGTGGTGGTCGCCTGCGAGGATCTCGCGCTACACGACTGGCTCCTGTCAACCGTGGGTTCGCTGGTAGAGCAGAGCCGGATCGGCATCGATCCGGCGGCGGAGGTTATTGCACGGATCCGGCCTGCCGTCGATCACCTGCTACATCTGTGGATGCCAGGGGCGAAGGTCTCGGAAGGCCTCGCCGGAATATGGGCCGCATTGGAACGACGGCCCGGCTTCTCGAAGCAGTGGGCGAGCCTACGAGGACAGATCCAGAACCAGTTACTGCTGGCCATACTCGAAAGCCCGTCGAGGGCCTTGGCCAGGTGCTCATACGAGCTTCCAGAGCTCGTCCGGTACCAGCCGTAGGGCAAGGTGGCCGCTCATGCTGTGGATCCTGCATGTGATCCACTCGCCTTATGGGGCACATTCTAAGCCTCCTCTGCAGAGAGCCAGATCCTCCCGCGCGCGTCGACGAAGGCCAGCGAAGCTCGTTCACATTGCTCTAGAAGTGTGTCATAATTACCATGCCATGCCCCTGCAGGATGGGAGAAGTGAAGAATGACTGGAAGGGAAAACCGTCCCTCGCGCACGGTTCTGGAAAATATTCTTCGTCAGTACGACCGCACCTATGAGGAGATCGCGAAAGATTTCGAGCAGCTGGCAGTTCGCCTGAACGAGCGAGGGGTGACTATCAGTGCCCAGCATCTTCGGCGTCTGGCATCGGGTGATCGAGAGATGGCTAGTCCCGCTACGAAAAGGGTGCTAGAGGCTTTTTTTGGAATGCCGGCAAGAGACTTGCTGGCTCCATGGAACCCGAGCATTTCACCTTTGTCGGGTAGCACTTCTCCTTCTTCGTCGGATTTGGAGCTATTGACCATGGCGGCTGAACGATCTCGCACGTTCATTACGAGGAAAAACGTGCTGGCAGGTGGGGAGACGATTGAGCAGATCGCAGATGAAGTAGGCGAACTGGCTCGCATTTATCCGGTCACGCCACTCCCGATGCTTCTAGGAAGGCTGGTTGACGCACAGGATTCAATTCTCTCCCTCCTGGAGCTCCGTCAGAAGCCCGCGAACGCGCAGCAGCTTTACTTCCTAGCGTCACTCGTCGCGGGCATGCTTGCATACGCTGGAAACGATGTCGGGAAACCGCAAATTGCGCTCGCGCATGCGCGATCGGCTTTTACGTGGGCAGAGTATTCTGACCATAACGGGATGCGAGCGTGGATCCGCGGGCTGCAATCATTTGTTTGTTACTGGGCCGACCGTCCGCATGATTCTATTCGCTATGCGCAGTCCGGCGAGGAGTTTGCTCGGGCTGCTAAGAGTAGTGCGGGTGTCTGGCTCTTTTCAGGCGAGGCGCGGGCGTGGGCTGCATTGGGGGACGCCGATAAGGCTAAATCGCTGATTTTGCAGGCCGAGCGAGTGAGGGAAAGTGCTCGACCGGACGACCTGGACGAATTCGGTGGTATCTGTACCTTCGGGGAGTCGCGCCAGCTTTATTACGCTGGGCGTGCCCTCGCCTGTCTTCCAAGCGAGGGTGAGGCTGCGGAGCGTTACTCAATACAGGCGGTCGAAGCCTACAGCGATCCGCAGCAGCCGGAGTGGGACTTCACCTGCCAAGCCGACTCTCGTATCAGTCTCGCGTTGGCGAGATCATTGAATGGGGAGATCGACGGAGTTTCGGAGGCACTGCAGGATGTGTTTAGTCTTGCGCCCGAGCAAAGAATAAATGACCTGGTCAAGACGATTGGACTAGTCCATCGCTCACTGAACCGATTCACGGATCAGGCTGAGGCTCGCGATATTCAAGAGCAGATTGAGGTCTTCACTCGCACCTCTCTTCCGCTTTTTCCGATATAATTCTTCGAGAATATTTTTGGATGTCAAGATGTTTCGACGGGCCAGGGTTCGCCGGCGCGAATAAGGAGTGCTACATCTGGCGCTTCGCCGCATAGTTTCTAGAGTTTGCTTTTAATTTTTTCGTGCGGTTTTCTGGCCCTGCCGTGCTGCGGAGCGCACTCTCGGAGGATGGGCGAGCTGAAATCTTTTTGCCTCGAATGGGATGGATCGAGGCATGGCCGAGTCACCCTAGATTGTTCAGCGGTGCACGAAGGGATTGCTGTACCTAACGGTTGCGGCCGAGGCTGGGTTGTACTCGGATACGGTGGCAAAATGACGGTGTCGATGAGAAAGTCAGATCCAGGCCCCTGACCGTTACCAGAAAATTCTGTCCGGCGTGCCCGAACGGCGTACCCACGAATATCTGCGGCGCAAGGGACGCCAGGCTGTTCCCCGTGTTCGATGCCGGCGATAGAACCGTCATTAGCGCAGTCCGGCGCCGCCATTTCCGTTTCTTCCTGTTCGACAAGACCGTACCGGTGGATCTCAACGTCCACCCGGGCTACGACGAATAGTTAATTGCGCCAAACTGCCGATCTCAGGATCTGGCTGGAGCGTCACTCTTGATTCGACGCCGGTTTCTCCCTGACCGTTTCGTTTTGGCTCAACTCAGGTCGAACGCTCGGTTTTCCTGTTCACTGAATAATTGATCCGCCGCAGTGTTCATACCTTCGTCCAGTGCTTCGAGACTGATATCAGAATCTGGATCGATACCTGGAACAGTAGCCTTTGGCTCTTCCCCTACACCAAGATTGCCGATGGGGCCCGCACCCCTCATCGCGGACTACCTCAACAAGATCAAATATTACACCAGCGAGAACAACCTGAAAGAGATAGAGCCCGGAAGTTTTCGCACATGGCATTTACTATGCTGTCTGTTGGGGACCAGTCGACACGGTAGGTCTTGTTGCAGTGTCCAGAGATGACGTAGAAATGAGTCGTGGCCAGTAGCGGGGGAACAGGACACCGAACTAGTAGGAGCGGACTATGGATGATTGCAATCTGCGCGATCATCGGTGCCGGGTGTATGGCGGCGGCGGTCTTTTTTTTGCCGCACTACATATACCCGGGAACGGATGCTGATGTCGGGGATGCTAGAGCGGCCCTTCAGAGTGGCCTGCTCACTGCTGCGACCACCTTAATTGCGGTTGCGGGTGGCCTAATCGCACTCAGTGAAACTCGGCAGGCGAATGCGGAAATTCGGCACGCCAATGCTAACACGCACGTCCGTGAACTTTATGTTGAAGCGGTAAAGCTTCTCAATGATAATGATCTCGGAATTCGCCTTGGTGGAATTTATGCCCTTGAGCGGATCGCGACCGATAGTCCGGAGGATCAGCGTATGATCGTCGAGGTTCTTTCGGCCTTTGTGCGAGTCCGAAGTGTGGACCTTGTGTCGTCCGGGCAGGATTCACCGCAAGGTGATCCCGATAGTATTTCAATGCGGGCTGCAGTCGACGTGCATGCTGCGGTGACGGTCTTGGGTCGACTGCCGGTACTGGATGGTGTTCCTCGTGCGGATTTAACTGGATCCCGCCTCACTGGCCTGGCCGCTCTGGCTGGTCTGCAGGCGACAGGCGCAAATTTTGCTCGGGTCGATCTTACTGGCGCAGACCTTACCGGTGCACGACTAGGTGGAGCCGACTTTACGGGAACAATGCTTGTCAGGGCGGACTTGACCAATGCTTTTCTCGACAGTGCGAATCTAACCGATGCTCTGTTGATTGGTGCGAATCTGACTGAGGCGCGGCTGGCCAATGTGACGCTATCGGGTGCCTATCTGGGCGGCGCAAATCTTTCTGGCGCTAGGCTCGAGGGGGCGAACCTCTCGGACATTCAAGGGTTAAGTTATCAACAGCTTTCGCTGGCGATGGGAAATGGGTGGACAAGTTTGCCGAGTGGCATGCCACGGCCTGATTCATGGGAGCGCTGAGTGTGGAATATCTGCGCGTGCACCAAGGAACTTGGGGCGGATAGGTCCGTGTCGGGCAGCGATTTACGGGGCCATGGGCCCGTAGGTCACGGTGTCTGCCGCGGCAGCGGCAGGAAACGGTGCATCACGTACAGGTCGACCTCGCCCTGCCAGGGATGGTCGAAGGCCGCTGGCAGGGTGCCGACCATGCGGAAGGACAGCGAGCGCCACAGGGCGACCAGCTGGGTGTTGGCCGCGACGACGGCGTTCACCTGCATCGCCCGGTAGCCGAGGTCGACCGCATAGTCGATCATCCCTTCGCCGGCGGCGCGTCCGACCGCCCGCGCGGCAGCTGCCCGCGCGGCTGCCGGGCCGTAGCCGCCGGGGCCGAACGCCCCGCCGCCGAGGTTCACCAGGGTCGGATCGATCAGTAGCTGAGCCAGCACCACGTGGCTGCCGAGATCCGGCTGGGCGGGAACGAGCAGTGCGGTGGCGACCACTCGCGTCGAGGCGGGGCCGTCGTCGACCTCCATCACCAGAACCTGCGCGGGCTCGGGCAACATCCACAGCCTGCGTGCGCTGGCCTCGTCGGTGCCGGGATCCCAGGGGCACGTTTCACCCTCGGCGACAACGGAGTGCCAGACCGGCCAGATCGCCGGCCAGTCGTCCTCCGTTGCCCGACGTGTCCGCACATGCCGATCCTGCCTGCCAACGCCCGGATACGTGGGCTCAGTGTTGCGTCATGGGCGCCTGTTGGATGGGGAATCTCGTGTACCCGGCCACACCGGGAAGCCGGCCTCGGTGCTGACGGGGGTGCCGGACCTTGGCGCTCCGGTGAGATTCGCCATCTCGTGGCCGACCGCGCGGCGCACACTGCCGGGCCGGGCGCGAGGCCAGATGCGAGGCTGTTCGACCCGGTGCGGGCTCAGCCCCAGCCGAGCTCGTGCAGGCGGGCGTCGTCGATGCCGAAATGGTGCGCGATCTCGTGGACGACCGTGATCCGGACCTCGCGTACGACCTCGTCCTCCGAGTCGCTCATGGCGCAGATCGGCATCCGATAGATGGTGATCCGATCCGGGAGAACGCCGCTGTACCAGTCGCCGCGCTCGGTCAACGGCACGCCCTCATATCGGCCGAGCAGGCCTGGGCCCTCCGGGGACTCGTCCTCGACGAGGACGGCCACGTTGCGCATCTGCCGTCCCAGCTCGGGGGGCAGGCTGTCGAGCGCGGCGACGACCAGGGCCTCGAACCGTTCGGGGCTGATGGTGACCATGGGGCCATCCTGCTGCCCCGCCGCTGATTCTGGTCGCCCCTGCCGGCTCGGTGTCGCCCGCTGGACAGGGCCGGGTGCGACTGCCGGGGTTGCCCTGACTGATCCCGCTGGTTATTCTCAAGTTCAGAAAATCTCGATACGAGAATAACTGGCGAGCCTCCTGGCTGGCCGGTCAGGAGCAAGGGTGGTGAACCATGCCTGCGGGCGACCACATGCCGGCACGTTCGGCTCGGGGTGGCGACTACGACCCCCGGACCTACGATCCGCGGGCCTTTGACCCCGTGGCGGTCACGGTGGATGTAGTCGCCCTGACTCTGCGCGATGGTCGGCTTCATGTGCTGCTCGTGCGCCGTGGGGAAGCGCCCTTCGCCGGCCGGTGGGCCCTGCCGGGAGGGTTCGTCCGGCCGCGCCCGGGCGTGGAAGGGCCTGCGGGCGAGGAGGACCTGCCCGAAGCGGCCGCCCGTGAGCTGGCCGAGGAGACCGGGCTGGCCGCCGCCGACCCGCTGGCCGCTCCCGACCCGCTGGCCGCCGCCGACCCGCTGTCGCCGCTGTCAGCGCAGTCCCCGCGGCGGGTGCACCTCGAGCAGCTCGGCACGTATGGCACTCCTGGGCGTGATCCGCGTATGCGGGTCATCTCCGTGGCCTACCTGGCCTTCGCGCCGGACCTGCCGGACCCGACCGCCGGTGGTGACGCGGCCGCCGCGGTCTGGGCGCCGTTGTCGACAGTGTCGGGCGGCCTTTCTTTCGACACCTCGGGGCGTGCCGATCTGGGGTTCGACGCAGTCCACCTGGATGACCTGGCGTTCGACCACGGGCGCATCCTGGCCGACGGGATCGAGCGAGCCCGCTCGAAGATCGAGTACACGCCGTTGGCGACAGCGTTCGTGGGGGAGCAGTTCACGATCTCCGAGCTGCGTGAGGTCTACACGATCGTGTGGGGGCGAGCTCCGCACGCGGCCAACTTCCATCGCAAGCTCCTGTCGGTGCCCGGATTCCTCGAGGACACCGGGACCACGACGGAACGCGGGGGCAACCGAGGTGGCCGCCGGGCTCGGCTTTACCGGGCCGGTCCCGCGACGCTCCTGTATCCGGCGCTGCTGCGGCCGTCCGGCGCGGAGCCGGGAGAGCCCGTCCTCGACGCCGTTACAGGGGGCGGCGTCGAGGACGGTGTCCTGGATGGCGCCCGGGATGGTGCGCGGTGACGCCCGAGCCGGGTCCGTCCGGGCTCGACGGGGCGTTGGGTCTGCTGCTCGACGTCCCTCCGGAACCCGGTTGGCCTGATCTCGTCAGGGTGTTCGGGCCTACACCGGGCATCGCCGGATACCGCAGGCTCGCTCGCCTCGTGCACCCGGACCGGGCGCCGGCGGCGAGGTCCGGGGTCGCGACCGCCGCGTTCGTCCGGCTTGGTGACCTGTGGCTTCGCTACCAGAGCCTGCAGCCGTCGCAGGTGACCGACCGCGGGGCGGCTGACGGTGCCGCCTCCGCCGCATCCGCCGGCCCGACCACCGATTCCGCGGACGTCGATTTCGCGGACGTCGAGCCGGGGGACGTCGAGCCGGGGGATATCGAGGAGACGGTCATCCGGACGAGACGTCACCTCCACACGATTCGGGTCGTCCCGCGGCGGGCCGCGGTGGCCAAGGCCGCCGGGGCCGCCGGCGAGCGGCCGGATGGTGGGGTCATCGAGGGTGATGTGGCTCTGTTGTACCCGGCCGAATGCCGGGAGACGGCGAGTGGGACGACGCGCACGGGGTTCCTCAAGGTTCCGCGGTCCGCTGCGGACAACGACCTCATGGAACGTGAGGCCGCCGCTCTCACCCGGCTCACCCGAGCCGGGGACCGGCGGTTCGCCGCCTACGCGCCGCGCCTGGTCGAGTCGTTCCTGCACACTCCGGCGACTGGCGGCGGGCGGTGTTCCGCGCCACGGCGCCGGGTCAACGTCCTGGAGCGACTCGACGGGTTCCAACCGCTCACCCGGGTCCACGCGGCCTACCCCCAGGGGGTCGACCCGCGGGACGCGGCCTGGATGTGGCGTCGGCTGCTGGTGGCTCTCGGCTACGCCCACCGCGCCGGGGTGCTGCACGGCGCGGTCGTGCCCGACCACGTGCTCATCCATCCCGAGAAGCACGGGCTGGTGCTCGTCGACTGGTGCTACAGCGTCACCCGGGACCCCGACACCGATCCGGCAGTCGGCCGGGCCGCAGGTTCGGCGGCTGGCTCGGCGGCCGGTTCGGGGGCTGGTCCGGCGGCCGGCCCGGACAACGGCCCGGCCGCCGGTGCGGCGGATGTCGCGGCGCGGGTGCCGGCCGTCGTGCCGCGTTTCGCGTCGATGTACCCGCCGGAGGTTGCCGCGCGCCGCCGTCCGGACGAGGCCACCGACATCTACCTCGCCACCCGCTGCATGACATACCTGATCGGCCCGGGCCTGCCCGCGCAGCTGCGCGCCTTCGCCCGCGGCTGCACCCTGCCGGCCGCGGCGCGCCGTCCGCATGACGCCTGGCGGCTGCTCACCGAGCTGGACGACGTGCTGGAGCGGCTGTACGGCCCGCGGCGTTTCCGGCCGTTCCACCTGCCCGCCGCGGACGGATGACGTCCCGGACCGACCACGACCACGACCACGACCACGACCGCGCAGGCCGACCGCGTAGGCCGGCCACGACCACCAGACAAGCAGAAGTACCACTCGTTCGAAATCCGGAGGCGGAGAGAAATGGGCAGCGGATCCTGGTCAACCAACGTGTACGAGGCGGCGGCGGGCTATCGGGCCCGCAGCGGGGCGAGCGCGTTCCAGTACAGCGACTCGCTGCGGGCGAACAGGCCCCGCCAGTCCTGGAAGGCGCACCCCGACCTGGACCCCTGGCGGGTCGGGCTGCGGGAGAGCCGGGACAACGACGAGCACCCCGAGAGCCTGGCGATCTCCGTCCTGTTCGATGTGACCGGGTCGATGGGCCAGGTGCCGCGCACCCTGCAGACCCGGCTGCCCGAGCTGTTCGGGCTGCTGCTGCGCAAGGGCTACGTCCAGCACCCGCAGATCCTCTTCGGCGGCATCGGTGACGCGAGCTGTGACCGGGTCCCGCTGCAGGTCGGCCAGTTCGAGTCGGACAACCGGATGGACGACCAGCTCGGCGCCATGCTGCTGGAAGGCGGGGGCGGCGGGCAGCTGCACGAGTCGTACGAGCTGGCGCTGTACTTCATGGCCAGGCACACCGCGACGGACTGTTTCGACCGGCGCGGCCGGCGTGGGTACCTGTTCATCGTCGGCGACGAGCTGCCCTACAGCCGGGTGGTTCAGAGCCAGGTCGCCGCGGTCATCGGCGACCGGCTGACGGAGCGCCTGTCGGTCGAGCGGATCCTCGCCGAGGTGGAGCGCCGCTACCACGTCTACTTCATCATTCCCGCCGGGACGTCCCACGCGGGTGACAGCGAGGTGCTCGGAACCTGGCGGTCGCTGCTCGGTGAGCGGGTGCTGGAGCTCGACGACCTCGACGCGGTCTGCGAGACGATCGCCGTGACGATCGGCCTGGGGGAGGCGGCGATCGACCTGGACGAGGGGCTCGACGACCTGCGGGACGTCGGTTCGGCCGCGGCGGTGCCGAGTGTCGGCCGCGCGCTGGAGCGGTACTCGCGTGAGGTGGCCGTCCGCGGTTCGCGGTCCGTGGTCGTCCGCGGCTCGGGCGCGCTCGACCGGCGGATCGCCGGTGCCGGCAGCCGCGGCATCGCGCGCCTGTAGAGGCCGGGGAACGAGCCGTGAACCGTCTCGTGAATCGCGATCGTGATCGCGATGGTGATCGCGATCACGTCATCGTCATCGATCTGGGCTTCGGCGATGCCGGGAAGGGGACCGTGGTCGACTGGCTGTGCGCCTCCCGGGCCGGCGCGGCCGGTGGTGCCGGTGGTGCGGCCGGTGCGGGTGGGCGGGCACCGACGGTGGTGCGGTTCAACGGCGGGGCGCAGGCCGCCCACAACGTCGTCACCGACGACGGCCGGCATCACACGTTCGCCCAGTTCGGCGCCGGTTCGTTCACCCCGGGCTGCGCCACCCACCTGGCCCGCACGATGCTCGTCGACCCGTTCGCCCTGGTGGCGGAGGCCACCCACCTGGAGTCGGTCGGCGTGCCCGATCCCTTCGCCAGGCTGACGGTGGACGGCGAGGCCCTGCTCACCACCCCGTACCACGCGATCGCGAACCGGGTCCGTGAGCTGGCCCGGGGCGCCGGGCGGCACGGCTCGTGCGGGATGGGCATCGGGGAGACGGTGTCCTACGCGCTGGCCCGGCCGGCCGTGGCGCCGCGGGTCGCGGACTGCCGCAGCCCGTCGCGCCTGCGCGCCCGGCTGCGTGAGCTGCACGACTGGCTGCGCGCCGAACTCGCCGCACTCGCCGCACCAACCGAGCTCGCCGCATCAACCGAGCTCGCCGCACCCGTCGGGCTGGGCGGGGCCGGCTCCGGCGGGCAGACAGGGCCCGCTGGGCTCACGGCGGTGCCGGCGGTGGAGGAGATACCGGAGGTGGAGGACTGCGTTGCGGTGCTCACCGCCTTCGGCCAGCTGACGCGGATCGTCGACAGCTCCTGGCTGCGGGTGCTGTGCGACCGTGGGCCGGTCGTGTTCGAGGGGGCGCAGGGCGTCCTGCTCGACGAGTGGCATGGCTTCCACCCGTTCACGACCTGGTCGACGACGACCGCGCGCAACGCCGAGGAGCTGCTGGCCGAGGTGGGCCGGGGCGGGACGGCTCGGCGCCTCGGAGTCGTGCGTGCCTACACGACCCGCCATGGGCCGGGGCCGCTGGTGACCGAGGACGCGGAGCTGACCGTCGCGTTGCCGGACGTCCACAACGGGACCGGCCGGTGGCAGGGGGCGTTCCGGGTGGGTCACTTCGACGCGGTCGCGCACCGGTACGCGGTCGAGGCCGCCGGCGGGGTGGACGCGCTCGCGCTCACGCACCTGGACGTGGTCGAGCGGCTGCCGCCGGGGCTGGGGCTGCGGGTCTGCGATGCCTACCGGATCGACGGGGCGACGGTCAGCCGGCTGCTGCCGGGGCCTCCCGGCGATCTGGACCGGCAGGGGGCGCTGACCCGCAGGCTTGCGCGCGCCGAGCCGGTGCTCGGCGCGCGCCCCGACGTCGATGCCTGGCCCGATCTGGTGACCGAGCTGTTGGACGCGCCGGTGACGCTGCTCTCACGCGGCCCGCGCGCCGCGGACAAGCAGGTCACCGGACAGGCAGGTCACCCGACAGGCAGGTCACCGGACAGGCTCAGTGCAGGGGCCCCATGCAGTCCTTGCACCGCTCGCTGAGGATGGACAGGAGCTCGACCGCCTTGATCGAGGCGTCCCGCACCTTGGCGAGGTCCTGTGAGGAGTTCAGCCGCAGCAGCGCGGCCTCCGCGCCGTCGGTGGCGCCTTCGCTGAGCGCTTCGACGATCTCCGCCGCCGGGGTGCCGTACTGGTACAACAGCACCTGCTTGTCCTGATAGGACGGCAGCTCGGCGGGGAGATGGCCGAGGCCGACTCCGGCGAGTTTCCGGCTGAGTATCTGTCGTACATTGGTGCCGAGCCGGCCATAGCCGCCGATCTCACGCAGGACTGCCATGTCGATGCGATAGACACCGTTGTTGCCGACGACCGCGGTGCGCAGGTCTTCCCATGAGATGGGCGAGCCGGACCAGGCGTCGACGGCCTGAGCTTCCGTCACTTCCTACCGTCCTGGCTTTCGGTACCGCTGCGGATGGGCACGAGCTGTCGAGCCGTTCAACCTGTCGAGCCGTTCAACCTGTCGAGTCGTCCTGTCTGTCGAGTCGGCCGCGTCTGCCGAGATTGCCTGTCGAGCTGTTTGCGGGTGCGTACGCGCGCTTTTTTCCGCGTGTGCGCGAGGCAACGCTACCCGGCCCACCGGACCTGGTCCAGAACGGCCCGGTGGGTGCGGTTTCCGAGACGTAAATCCCGCCACGCCCCTCGGCCGGGCTGGTCCGGTGGAGGGTGCCGCGAAGGGGGTCGTGGCCCAGGGTATCCGCAGCGGGGACGATAGGCAGCCGCGAACACGGCAGAAATCTCGGGTATAGTTCCGCAGGCACGGATGTGAGCTGTTCGGGTTGGCGCAGATGCGGCGGTAGGCGAAAGTCTTCGGTCGGTAATCCTGTGTTTCACGTCATACCTGGGCAGGTATATCCGGTGCGGTCACCAGCGAGGATACTTCCGATTAACGAGGCGCTGATCGGGTCGAAACCGGGCCAGGCACCGAGCGGGGGGCCCCGCCGGGACCCGTGCCGCGGCTTCTGCTAAGGCGCGTGCCAGCGCACGTGCAGGTCGCGGGGTCGGTAACAGTCGGCAGGAAAACTTTTTCCTCGAAATTTTCTTTCGAGCTTTCCTCCTGGCTTTCCTGAACAGCCAGTTCGCTGTTGTCCCGGTCGATTTCTTGTTAACGGGGCAGTTACCGACGTACATGCTTCCGAAATGAATGCCTCCTACGGTTCCTAGACATCGCGGCACGCCGGGTGGACGAGCTACCAGCGCCCATTCGGTTGCGGGGCCACGACCGCGACCGAATTCCGGCCCGCGGGACGCACTGTGCGAAACCGTGCATGCGTACCCAGGCTCCAGGAGGAGAAGCAATGCGCCAGATCGCGTTCTACGGCAAGGGTGGTATCGGCAAGTCCACCACCCAGCAGAACACCATGGCTGCCATGGCCGAGATGGGTCGCCGGGTCATGATCGTCGGTTGTGACCCCAAGGCCGACTCCACCCGCCTCATCCTGCACTCGAAGGCCCAGACCTCGGTCATCGAGCTCGCCGCCGAGAAGGGTTCGGTCGAGGACCTGGAGCTCGACGAGGTTCTCGTCGAGGGCCAGTGGGGCATCAAGTGCGTCGAGTCCGGTGGCCCGGAGCCGGGTGTCGGCTGCGCCGGCCGTGGCGTCATCACCTCCATCACCTACCTGGAGGAGGCCGGCGCCTACGAGAACCTCGACTTCGTCACCTACGACGTCCTCGGTGACGTTGTGTGCGGTGGCTTCGCGATGCCGATCCGCCAGGGCAAGGCCCAGGAGATCTACATCGTGACCTCCGGCGAGATGATGGCGATGTACGCCGCGAACAACATCTCCCGAGGCATCCTCAAGTACGCCCACTCCGGTGGCGTGCGCCTCGGTGGCCTCATCTGCAACAGCCGTAAGACCGACCGCGAGGACGAGCTGATCATGGAGCTCGCCCGCCGTCTCAACACCCAGATGATCCACTTCATCCCGCGTGACAACGTCGTGCAGCACGCCGAGCTGCGCCGGATGACGGTCATCGAGTACGACCCCCAGAACCCGCAGGCCGACCAGTACCGCCAGCTGGCCCGCAAGATCGACGAGAACGACATGAAGAACATCCCCACCCCGATCAGCATGGACGAGCTCGAGGAGCTGCTGATCGAGTTCGGGATCATGGAGCAGGAAGACACCAGCATCGTCGGCCAGACCAAGGCCGCCGCCGCCTCCGCCTGACCTCCTCCGCCCACCACCGGCTTCAGTCACCGTCGAGGATGAGGTTCCGATCATGACGACGACGCCGACCCCGCCGCGGGCCGAGACCGAGGCGATGATCGCCGAAGTCCTGTCGCACTACCCCGCGAAGGCGGCCAAGTTCCGCGCCAAGCACATCAAGGCCAACGACCCCGAGGGGTCGAAGGAGTGCGAGGTCAAGTCCAACATCAAGTCCCGCCCCGGAGTCATGACGATCCGTGGCTGCGCCTACGCCGGTTCCAAGGGCGTGGTGTGGGGGCCGGTGAAGGACCTGGTCACCATCAGCCACGGCCCCGTCGGCTGTGGCCAGTACTCCTGGGCCACCCGTCGTAACTACGCCCGCGGCCCGTGGGGTGTCACCAACTTCGCCGCGATGCAGGTCACCACGGACTTCCAGGAGAAGGACATCGTCTTCGGCGGTGACCCCAAGCTGGCGCAGGTCTGTGACGAGATCAACGAGCTGTTCCCGCTGGCCAAGGGCATCTCGGTGCAGTCCGAGTGCCCGATCGGTCTGATCGGTGACGACATCGAGGCCACGGCCCGCGCGGCCACGAAGAAGCTCGGCAAGCCGGTCATCCCGGTTCGTTGCGAGGGCTTCCGCGGTGTCTCCCAGTCGCTGGGCCACCACATCGCCAACGACGCCGTCCGTGACCACGTGCTCGGCACCGGTGGCGCGAACCACGTCTCCACCCCGTACGACGTCGCGCTCATCGGCGACTACAACATCGGTGGTGACGTCTGGGCCTCCCGCCGGATCCTGGAGGACATGGGCCTGCGGATCATCGCCCAGTGGTCCGGTGACGGCACGATCAACGAGATGGCCTCGACGCACCTGTCGAAGCTGAACCTGATCCACTGCTACCGGTCGATGAACTACATCTGCACCACCATGGAGGAGCGCTACGGCACTCCGTGGATGGAGTTCAACTTCTTCGGCCCGTCGAAGATCGTCAAGTCGATGCGTGCCATCGCGGAGAAGTTCGACGAGACGATCCAGGCCAAGACCGAGGCCGCGATCGCCCGGTACGAGAAGCAGTTCGAAGAGATCATCAAGGCCTTCCGGCCGCGGCTCGAGGGCAAGCGGGTCATGCTCGCCGTCGGTGGCCTGCGCCCCCGCCACACCATCGGCGCCTACGAGGACCTCGGCATGGAGGTCATCGGCACGGGTTACGAGTTCGCGCACAAGGACGACTACACCCGTACCTACGGGATGCTCAAGGAAGGTGTCGTCCTCTACGACGACCCGACCGCGTTCGAGATCGAAGAGTTCGCCAAGCACCTGAAGCCGGACCTCATGGGTGCGGGCGTCAAGGAGAAGTACGTCTTCCACAAGATGGGCATCCCCTTCCGCCAGATGCACTCCTGGGACTACTCCGGCCCGTACCACGGTGTCGACGGCTTCGCGGTCTTCGCCCGGGACATGGACATGGCCATCAACAGCCCGACCTGGGACCTGATGGAGACCCCGTGGTCGAAGTCCGGAGAAGTCTTCTGAGCGAGTAGTCCGGCTCCGCCGGCAACCACCGGCGACCACCGGTGATCACCGGTGGCTGCCGGCGGCCATCAGTGGGCCTTCTCCATCTCACGGGGCACGGCCAGGAACCGTGAGCCCGAGCTGGCGATGGAAAAGGCTCAAGTCACGGCAGAAAGGAGGAGGTCCGGTGACGACGACTCCCGAGACGAACAGTCACATCCCGCTGAAGGTCCTCGACCACACCGAGCTGTTCAAGGACGAGGTCTACACCAAGCAGTTCGAGACCAAGCGCGAGTTCGAGAACGGTGCGGACGACGCCGAGGTCAACCGGGTCCTGGAGTGGACCCGCACCTGGGAGTACCGCGAGAAGAACTTCGCCCG
This sequence comes from Parafrankia irregularis, assembly GCF_001536285.1. Classification (NCBI taxonomy): domain Bacteria; kingdom Bacillati; phylum Actinomycetota; class Actinomycetes; order Frankiales; family Frankiaceae; genus Parafrankia; species Parafrankia irregularis. The sequence continues at coordinate 376,744 of NZ_FAOZ01000004.1, forward strand.
CGAGGCCCTGACCGTCAACCCGGCCAAGGCCTGCCAGCCGCTCGGTGCCGTGCTCGCGGCCATCGGCTTCGAGGGCACGCTGCCCATCGTGCACGGGTCGCAGGGCTGCGTCGCGTACTTCCGCAGCCACTTCGCGCGGCACTTCAAGGAGCCCGTCCCGGCGGCCTCCACCTCCATGACCGAGGACGCGGCGGTCTTCGGCGGGATCAACAACCTGGTCGAGTCGTTCGCGAACGCGACGGCGCTGTACAAGCCGAAGCACATCGCGGTCAGCACCACCTGCATGGCCGAGGTCATCGGCGAGGACCTCTTCGCCTACATCCGCACCGCGCGGGACCAGGAAGCCATCACCCAGGACTACCCGGTCTCCTACGCCCACACCCCGAGCTTCGTGGGCTCGCACCTCAACGGCTACGACGTGATGGTCAAGGGCATCCTTGACATGGTCACCGAGCTGCCCGAGGCCAAGAAGGCGCCGGAGACCGGCGGGAAGCCGCAGCTCAACGTCTTCCCCGGCTTCGAGACCTACCTCGGCAACCTGCGCGAGTACCGCCGGATGCTCGAGCTGCTGGGTGTCTCCCCGCTGATCCTGGGTGACCACTCCGACGCGCTCGACTCGCCGGCGAACGGGGAGTACGACCTCTACCCCGGTGGCACCAAGCTGGCGGACGCGGCGACGGCCAAGCACAGCAAGGCCAGCGTCGTCCTGCAGGAATCCACCATGCGCCGGACGGCGGAGCTCGTCCGGGACAAGTGGAAGCAGGAGACGGTCGTCCTGGAGACCCCGATCGGCATCCGGGGCACCGACCAGTTCGTGAAGGAGATCGCGCGGCTCTCCGGCCAGCCGGTGCCGGCCGAGCTCACCCTCGAGCGCGGCCGTCTCGTCGACGCCCTCGCCGACTCGCACGCCTACCTGCACGGCAAGCGGGTCGCGATCGCCGGCGACCCGGACCTGGTCATCGCGCTGACCCGGTTCGTGCTGGAGTGCGGCATGGTGCCGGTGCACCTGGTCAGCACCAACGCGGACAGCAGCTTCAAGGCGCGCATGGAGAAGGTGCTCTCCGCGAGCAAGTTCGGCGACGCGGCCACCGTCTGGCCGGAGAAGGACCTGTGGCACCTGCGGTCGCTGGTCTTCACCGAGCCGGTCGACCTGCTCATCGGCAGCACCTACCTGAAGTACATCTCCCGCGAGGCGAACGTCCCCCTCGTCCGGGTCGGATTCCCGATCTTCGACCGTCACCACCTGCACCGCCAGGCGACGATCGGGTACACCGGCGGGCTGAACCTGCTCACCCAGCTGGTCAACACCATGCTGGACGAGCTCGACCGCTCCAGCCTGCCGCATAGCTTCGACGCCGTGCGCTAGGTCCCGTTCGGGGGATGCCTCCTGAGCATCGGCATCCCCCGAACGGTACGCACGGCCTTCCCAGTGGTCGGCCGGCTGGCGGCCCCACCCCCCCGCTCGGCCGGGGCCCCGCCCGTGGCGCCGGGACCGCGCCCCCACGTCACGAGAGCCGGCGCCCCGCCCCTGCCGGGGCCGGCCCCCCCGGCCGGCCGGCCACACCCCCCGACCCCCACCCGCGCCATACCAACTCCGCCGACAACCACTCCGGTTCAGAAGAACCGCTGGTCCATCGAACGGCCCCGCTCACCCAGCTCACCGAGGGCAACGCCCTCCCAAGCGGAGAGATCGCCATGGCCGCCACTGACCGCGCAACTCTCTTCACCGAACCGGCCTGTGACCACAACCGCGAGAAGTCCGCGAAGGAGCGCAAGGCCGGCTGCCCCAAGCCCGCTCCTGGGGGCACGAGCGGGGGATGCACCTTCGACGGTGCGATGATCACCCTGGTTCCGATCGTTGACAGCGCCCATGTCGTGCACGGCCCCATCGCCTGCGCCGGCAACTCCTGGGACGGGCGGGGAAGCCTGTCGTCAGGACCTGACCTCTACCGACGCGGCTTCACCAGCGACGTCGGCGAGCAGGATGTGATCTTCGGCGGCGAACAGCGCCTGTTCGACACCATTCTCGAAGCCGTCGAGCGCCACCGCCCGCCAGCGGTGTTCGTCTACTCGACCTGCGTCACCGCCATGATCGGCGACGATCTCGACGCCGTGTGCGCCGCCGCCGCCACGCACACCGGTGTGCCGGTCATCCCGGTGCACGCGCCGGGATTCGTCGGCAACAAGAACCTAGGCAACAAGATCGCCGGTGACGCGCTGCTCGAGCACGTCATCGGCACGGTCGAACCGGCCGACGTGAGCGAGTACGACGTCAACCTGGTCGGCGAGTACAACATCGCCGGCGAGCTGTGGGACGTCCTGCCCACGCTGTCCAAGCTGGGCCTGCGGGTGCGGGCCTGCATCAGCGGGGACGCGCGCTACGCCGACGTCGCCGCCGCGCACCGGGCCCGCGCGACGATGGTCGTCTGCTCCCGGGCCCTGCTGGGGCTGGCCCGCGGGCTGGAGGAGCGCTACGACATCCCCTGGTTCGAGGGCAGCTTCTACGGCGTCCGGGCGATGAACGACACGCTGCGCCAGTTCGCCCGCCTGCTCGGCGGCGGCGCGCTCGCCGAACGGGCCGAGGAGCTGATCGAGCTCGAGCAGACCGCCGTCGACCTGGCCCTGGGGCCCTACCGGGAGCGGCTCGCCGGCAAGCGCGCCGTCCTCTACACCGGCGGGGTCAAGAGCTGGTCGATCGTCGCAGCGCTGCAGGACCTCGGGATCGAGGTCGTCGCCAACGGCATCACCAAGAGCTCCGACGGGGACGTCGAGAAGATCTCCGAGCTGCTCGGCCCGGATGCGAAGATCGTCTCCGAGGGCAGCCCGCGCGAGCTGCTGCGCATCGCGGACGAGACCCGCGCGGACATCCTGGTCGCCGGCGGGCGCAACATGTACACCGCGCTCAAGGGGCGGCTGCCCTTCCTGGACATCAACCAGGAGCGGCACATCCCCTACGCGGGCTACCGCGGCGCGGTCGAGCTCGCCCGCCGCCTCGACCTGGCCCTCACCAACCCGGTGTGGGAGCAGGTCCGTGCCCCCGCACCCTGGGACGTCGCCAGCACGTCGGCGGGGGTGGCGTGATGGCGCGGGTCGTCACGAGCAGCCGGCGGGCCGGCCTGGACCCGCTGAAGTTCAGCCAGCCCCTCGGCGGCGCCCTGGTCTTCCTCGGCCTCGCCAGCTCCATGCCGGTGATGCACGGCTCGAAGGGCTGCGCGTCGTTCGCCAAGGCGCTGCTCACCCGGCACTTCAACGAGCCCGTTCCGCTGCAGACCACCGGGATCACCGAGGTCACCGCGGTCATGGGCAGCGGTGAGGAGCTCGTGGTGCACCTGGACGCGATCCGCGCCAAGCAGCGCCCAGAGATCATCGGGCTGCTGACCACCGGGGTCACCGAGGTCAGCGGCGAGGACGTCGCCGGCCAGATGCGCCAGTACATCGCGATGATGGAGCACACCACTCCCGAGGGCGCCCCGCTGATCGTGCGGGTGTCGACGCCTGACTTCGTCGGCGGCCTGTCGGACGGCTGGTCGGCCGCGTTGCGGGCGCTCGTCACGACGGTGCCCTTCGACGGGCCCGACCCCGATGGCCACGACCCTGACGGATCCGACCCTGACGGCCTCGAGCGTGGGAACACGGTCGCGGTGCTCGTCGGCCCGTCCCTGACCGCCGCGGACCTCGACGAGCTGAGCGCGCTGATCCGCTCGTTCGGGCTGAGCCCGGTCCTCGTCCCGGACCTGTCGGGCTCGCTGGACGGGCACCTCGCCCCGGCCTGGCAGCCGACGACGACCGGCGGGACGGACCTGACCCGGCTGCGCCGCCTCGACCGCGCGGACCTGGTGATCACCGTCGGGGCGACCGCGGCCGCCGCCGGTGCCGACCTCGCCGGCCGCACCGACGCCGATCTCCTGCACTATGACCACCTCAGTGGCCTGCGGGCGGTGGACGGGCTGGTCAGCGACCTGATGGCCCGGTCCGGCCGTGGTCCGTCCTACGAGGTGCGCCGGGCCCGGGCCCGGCTCGCCGACGGTCTGCTCGACACCCACTTCTACCTGGGCGGCGCCCGGGTCGCGCTCGCGATGGAGCCCGAGGCGCTGGTCGCCGTCGGCTCGCTGCTGTGCGACGTCGGTGTCGAGATCGTGGCGGCAGTCTCCCCGACGGACGCCCCCGTGCTGGCGACCGCCCCGTGGGACGAGATCGTCATCGGCGACCTGGCCGACCTGGAGGAGCGGGCGGTCGAGGGCGGTGCGGAGCTGGTCATCGGCTCCAGCCACACCCGGGCGGTCGCCGACCGCATCGGCATCCCGCACCTGCCGGTCGGCTTCCCGATCTACGACCGGCTCGGCGCGGCCCTGCGCACCACCGCCGGGTACAGCGGCAGCCTGCGGCTCCTGGTGGACGCGGCGAACCGGCTGCTCGACCACCACCACCAGCACGCGGAGCACCCGCACGCGGAGCACCAGCAGGCAGAGCACCAGCACATCGAGCACCAGCACGCCGACCACCGCGCGGAACCGCACCGGGACCACCCGGGCCACCGCGCCGAGCGCAGCGACGTCGACCTCAGCCCGCACCCGATCGACCCGTTCGACGATCTCGACGTTCTGTGCGAGGAGCCCTCATGTTGAAGATCGCCTTCGCGACCGGCGACGGAAGCGCCGTCGACCAGCACTTCGGCTGGTGCCGCCGGTTCGACGTCTACGAGGTCGGACCACAGGGCTACCGACTGTTCGAGACACGCGAGCTCGGGCCGGCGGAGGAGGACGAGGAGGACAAGATCGCCTCTCGGCTCGCCGCCGTCACCGACTGCGCGATCCTCAACGTCTCCGACATCGGAGGGACCGCGGCCGCGAAGGTCATCAAGGCCCAGATCTACCCGATGAAGGTCGCCAAGGGCACCGCGATCGACGGCCTGCTCACCAAGTTCGTCGACGTGCTCGCCGGCAGCCCGCCGCCGTGGCTGCGCAAGATCCTGCGGGCGCACAGCCCCCAGGAAGCTCCCGCCTGGACGCCGGCCACGACCGGTTCGTCCGCCTCGGATTCGGCCACGTCGACCCCGACAACCATGGGAGGTACGGCATGACCGCATCGACATCCGCGGCGAACGGGAAGGTCGAGGGGTTCCTGAAGGACCTCGCAGACCAGCTCCGCGCCGGCGACACCTACGGCAAGCTCGACAAGTTCTCGGACGAGGCGATGCTCGCCCCGTTCGTCCTCACGAAGGAGCAGCGGCGCCAGATCTCGGTGGCCTGCGACATCGACGCGGTCATCGAGGCCCGGGTGCGCTCCTTCTACCAGGCGGTCGCCGCCGCGGTGGAGAAGGCGACCAGGGTCGAGACGACCACCGTGCTCGACCTGAACCACGAGGGGTTCGGCCGGGTCGTCATCTTCGCGGGACGGCTCGTGGTGCTCTCCGACGTCCTGCGGGACGCCCAGCGCTTCGGCTTCAACTCCCTGGAGGACCTCGCCGCCCGCGGCGAGGCCTTCGTGACCGCCGCCGCCAAGTACGTCGACCAGTACCGGGAGGCTGCCCGCGATGACTCCTGACACCAGCGCCGGCACCGACGTCGCCGCCATCCAGACCCGGCTGCGCAAGATGAACAGCAAGGCGTCCCAGCTCAAGCTCGACCTGCACGACCTCTCCGAGGAGCTGCCGCTCGGCTGGGAGGGCATCCTCGACGTCGCCCGCCGCACCTACGACGCCTACGCCGAGGTCGCGGTGCTGGAGAACGAGCTGCGTGCGGCGAAGGAGGCGGCGAAGTGAGCGCCGCCGGCCAGGTCGACGAGCAGCTCGCCGAGTTCCGGCGCTGCTCCACCGCCGAGCAGTACTTCGAGCTGCTCGACGTCGATTTCGACCCGCGGGTGGTGGCCGTCAACCGGCTGCACATCCTGCGCTACTTCGCGGGGGAGATCGCCGGCCTGCATGACGCGGAGGCCGGCTCGCAGTCGCCCGAGGAGCTGCTGCGCCACTACCGCGAGGCCCTGATCCGCTCGTACGAGGCCTTCACCACGGCGACGGCGCTGGACCACCGGCTGTTCAAGGTCCTCAAGGACCGCGCGCCGGAGCCGGAGGCCTTCGTCCCGGTTTCCGAGATCACCATCGAGCGTCCCGCGACCGCGGGCCCGCAGGGGAAGGAGCAGAGCTGATGAGGTCGGCCTTCGACGTCGGCGATGTCGTCGCCACCACCAAGGCGCTGCGCCAGGACGGGACCTTCCCGGACCCGGACATCCCCACCGGCCAGATCCTGGTCGAGGAGGGCACCCGCGGCGAGGTCATCAACGTGGGTCTCTACCTGCAGGAACACATCGTCTACGCGGTCGCCTTCGAGAACGGGCGCGTCGTCGGGGCCCTCGAGCGGGAGCTGGAGGCCGCGGGCCGCGAGTTCCGGCCCACCACGCCCGGCTACGCCGACCACACCCAGGACGGGGACACCGTCCACGCCACGAGTTCCGCGGCTGACAGCAGCGTCGCCGTGACCAGCGGGACCACCGATGAGGAGGAGGGGCTGTCGTGACCAACGAGCCCGTCGCGCTTCCGGTGCTGTCCACCGCGCCGGCGGCGCCCACGTCCACCGCGCCGGCCGCTGCGGGTGGCTGTGCGTCGAAGAAGAGCTGTGGCAGCAGCGCTCCGGCGACCGACCCGGAGATCGCGGAGAAGATCGCGAACCACCCGTGCTACAGCTCCGAGGCGCACCAGTACTACGCCCGGATGCACGTGGCGGTGGCGCCCGGCTGCAACATCCAGTGCAACTACTGCAACCGCAAGTACGACTGCGCGAACGAGAGCCGGCCGGGCGTCACCAGCGACCTGCTCACCCCCGAGGACGCCCTCGCCAAGGTCAAGCTGGTCGCCAGCGAGATCAAGCAGATGAGCGTGCTGGGCATCGCCGGCCCGGGTGACCCGCTGGCCAACCCGAAGCGCACCTTCCGCACCCTGGAGCTGGTCGCCCGGGACTGCCCGGACATCAAGCTGTGCCTGTCGACGAACGGGCTCACCCTGCCCGACCACGTCGACCGCATCGCCGCCCTGAACGTCGACCACGTGACGATCACGATCAACATGATCGATCCCGAGGTCGGCGAGCGGATCTACCCCTGGGTCGCCTACAAGGGCAGGAAGTACACCGGCCGGGAGGCGTCGAAGATCCTCTCCGAGCGCCAGCTCGAGGGGCTCGCGATGCTCGCCGAGCGCAAGATCCTCGCCAAGGTCAACTCGGTGATGATCCCCGGGGTCAACGACGAGCACCTCGTCGAGGTCTCGCAGAAGGTGCACGAGCTCGGCGCCTTCCTGCACAACGTGATGCCGCTGGTCTCCGCGCCCGAGCACGGCACCGTCTTCGGACTCTCCGGCCAGCGCGGCCCCACGGCGCAGGAACTCAAGGCGCTGCAGGACCGCTGCGAGGGCGGCGCCGACATGAACATGATGCGGCACTGCCGGCAGTGCCGGGCCGACGCCGTCGGCCTGCTCGGCGAGGACCGCGGCGACGAGTTCAGCCCGGAGACCTACCAGGGCCGCGAGATCGCCTACGACCTCGAGGGCCGCCAGGCCGCGCACGCCCAGATCGAGCGGTGGCGTGAGGAGAACCGCGCCGAGCGCGAGACGCTGAGCATCACCGGCACCGGAAGCAAGCCGGAGGACACCGTCCTGGTCGCGGTGGCGACCAAGGGCAGCGGTGTGGTGAACCAGCACTTCGGGCACGCCACCGAGTTCTGGATCTACGAGGCCGGGCTCAACTGGGCCCGCCTCGTCCAGACCCGCGACGTGCAGCGCTACTGCGAAGGCGCGACCGAGTGCGGGGACGGGGCCTCGGTGCTCGACAAGACCATCGCGATGCTTTCGGACTGCGCCGCCGTGCTGTGCAGCAAGATCGGTCCCGGTCCGTATGACGCCCTCGAGGACGCCGGCATCGAACCGGTCGAGGTCTACGAACTGATCGAGAAGGCTGTCGCCACGACCGGCGCCCGGATCACGGCCCGGGCCGCCGCCGAGCAGGCGGCCGGCTCCGACGACGCCGGTACTTCCCCGACCGACGTCGTCGCCGAGCTGGACCTCGACGTGCTGGGGGGCGAGCTGGTCGACGTCGACCTGCTCGACCCGGACCTGATGGACGAGGACCCGTTCGAGTTCGCGGTCACCGTCCGCCCCGGCTCCTGCTCCGGCGGGGCCGGAAAGGGCGGAAAGGGCGGTGGCTGCTCGGGCGGACCACGTCACGCCGAGGCCGGCCCGGGCCAGGCCGTGTCCGGGCGGCTGACCGAGCCCGCTGGCGACGGAACCGGTCAGATCCGCCCGGACACGGGCTCTCCTACCGAGAGCGCCCGAGCCGAAAGCGCACGAACCGGCAGCGCCCGAACCGACAGCTCCCGCACAGCTGGCTCACGCAGTGTTGACGCCGGCGCCGACCGCCCCCGCTCGGTCGGTGCCCGCGCCGAAGGTCCCCGTCTCGAAAGCGCCGCCTCCGACGGCGCCGACCTGGAGGTAGCCCGGTCATGACCCTCGCCCCGAGCACCATCGAACTGACCGAGCGCGCCAGGAAGCAGGTGCGCACCCTGATCGGCGGCAGCGCCGAGACCGCGGGCTTCGGGCTGCGGGTCGGGGTGAACCCGGGCGGCTGCTCCGGCTTCACCTACACGCTGGCCCTGGCTCCGGGCGCGGAGAACGACGACATCGTCATTCACGAGGACGGCTTCGACGTGTTCGTCCACACGTCGATGATCGGCCACCTGCGGGGCCTGCTCGTCGACTACGTGGAGTCACTGACCTCTTCCGGCTTCACCTTCACCAACCCGAACGCCACCAGCTCCTGCGGCTGCGGCAACAGCTTCGGCACCCCCGAGGAGCCCGAGCGGGCCGAGGCCGACGCGAAGCTGCGCGCGCAGGTCGAGGACGTCATGGCCGAGATCCGGCCGTTCCTGCAGGGCGACGGCGGCGACGTGCAGGTGGTCACCGTGCTCGCCGGCAACGGGCAGCCCGGCACGGCCGAGGTGCACATCCGCCTCGTCGGAGCCTGCAACGGCTGCTCCAGCGCCTCGGCGACCGTCACCGCGGTCATCGAGAAGCGGATCAAGGAGAGCCTGCCGGAGATCGGGCGCGTCGCGCTCGTTCCCTGACCCGCCTGACGGCAGATCACCAGACCGATCACACCACCGAGCAGAGGGAGCCTTCATGGACAACGACATGATCGTTACCTCGTGCGAACCTGAGCAGGCGTTCGCCCCAGTGGTTCCGACGGTCCCAGTGGTTCCGACGGCGCCGGTGGTTCCGACGGCGCCGGTGGCCCCGGCTCGTCCGGCTCGTCCGGCTCGTCCGGCCGATGTCGGCGGGGCCGCCGCGCGGGCGGAGAACGCGCCGCCGCAGCAGCGGACCGCCCGCCACGACCTGCCCGGCCTGTTCGACCGCCAGCTCGGCATCCCGGGCTTCGGACCGCAGGCTCAGGAGCGACTGAGCCGGGCGACGGTGCTCGTGGCGGGAATCGGTGGTCTCGGTGGTGCGGCGGCGACGTATCTCGCCGCCGCCGGTGTCGGTCGGCTGGTCCTGGTTCATCCGGGCGTGCTGGAGGAACCCGACCTCAACCGGCAGACCCTCATGCGCCCCGAATGGATCGGTCGCTCCCGGGTGGCCTGCGCGGAGCAGACCCTGCGCGCGCACCACCCGGGAGTCGAGATCGTCGGCTACGACCGTGAGCTGGCCGACCTGCCCGAGCTGGGCCAGCTCGTCGCCGCGGCGGATGTCGTCGTCGACGCCCGGCACAACTTTCCCGACCGGTACCGGCTCAACGACCTGTGCGTGGCGACCGGAACCCCGGCGGTCATCGCCGCGATGAACGCCACCGAGGGCAACGTGCTGGTCGTCGAGCCGGGGACACCCTGCCTGCGCTGCGTGTTCAGCGAGGGCGACCCCACCTGGGAACCGCTCGGGTTCACCGTGCTCGGTGCGGTGTCCGGCCTGGCGGGCTGCCTCGCGGCGATGGAGTCCATCAAGATCATCGCTCGTTTCGGTGAGCCCGCCAGCGGCCGGCTGCTCCAGTACGACCTGTGGGACATGGACTTCCGGTCGATGCGAGTCCGGTCCGACCCGACCTGCCCATCGTGCGCCCGGGCCCGGGCCCGGCGGCAGCCCGAGGAGCCGAGGTGATCTACCTCGACCACAACGCGACCACGCCGGTGGACCCGCGCGTGCTGGACGCGATGCTGCCGCTGCTCACCGAGCAGTTCGCCAACCCGGCGAGCAGGCACGGGCCGGGCCAGGAGGTGACCCGGATCGTCGAGCGGGCCCGCCGCGAGGTCGCCACGCTCGCCGGCGCGCGGGCCCGTGACGTGGTCTTCACCTCCGGCGCCACCGAGGCGGCCAACCTGGCCATCGGCGGGGCGCTCGCCGCCCTCACCGCCGCCGGTTCCGGCCGTCGCCGGGTGCTCGTCGGGGCGACCGAACACCCCGCGGTGCTCGGCGCCGCCGATGCCGCCGCGGCGGCATCGGCCGGTCCCGGCGCGGGCTCCGGCACCCTCGCCGAACGCATCGCCGTCCACCCGGACGGCACCATCGACGTCGACGACCTGCGCCGCCGGCTCGGGCCCGACGTCGCCCTCGTCGCCGTCATGGCGGCGAACAACGAGACCGGGGCCGTGAACGACCTGCGGCCCCTGGTCGAACCCGTGCACGCGGCCGGTGCGCTGCTGTTCAGTGACATCACCCAGGCTCTGGGCCGGATCCCGGTCAGCCTCGACCGGACCGGCGTCGATGTGGCCGTCGCGTCCGCGCACAAGCTGTACGGCCCCAAGGGCGTCGGTGCGCTGATCGCGTCGAAGGACGCCTGGGCACGCATCGCGCCGCAGACACACGGCGGAGGCCAGGAACGTGGCCGGCGTCCCGGCACCCTCAACACCGCCGGGATCGCCGGCTTCGGCGCGGCCGCCCGCCTCGCGGCCGCGTCGATGACCGACGACGGAAACCGCCAGCGTGCGCTGGTGGCGCTGCTGACCGAGCTGCTCGTCAAACGGCTCGGCCGGGGCGCCGTCGAACTGAACGGCCCGGTGCGGGCCAGGCTGCCGAACACGGTCAACCTGCGTTTCGTCGGCGCGGGCGCCGACGAGGTCCAGGCCTGCCTTCCGCACGTCGCGGTCTCGGCTGGATCGGCCTGCAGCGGCGGTGGGGACACCCCGTCGCACGTCCTGCTGGCCATGGGCCGGACCGCCACCGAGGCCCGGGAGAGCCTGCGCTTCAGCCTGGGCCGCGCCACGACCCCCGAGGAAATCCGCACCGTCGCGGACCAGGTGGCCCGCGCTGTCCAGCGCGTTCGCTCCCTTACCCAGAGCACCCCCATCCAAGACGAGGTTCGCGATGACAACCGAGCTCGAACAGCCCGACCCGCGGGTACGCCGGCTTAAGGGAGTCGTCATCCGGTTCGCCGGTGACTCCGGTGACGGCATGCAGCTCACCGGTGACCGCTTCGGTGCGCAGGCCGCGGAGGCCGGCAACGACGTGGCGACCCTGCCGGACTTCCCGGCCGAGATCCGGGCGCCAGCCGGCACCGTCGGCGGTGTCTCCAGCTACCAGCTGCACGTCGCCGACCACGACATCACCACCCCCGGTGACCAGCCCGACGTCCTCGTCGCCATGAACCCGGCGGCGCTGAAGGCCACCCTCAAGGACCTCCGCCCCGGCGGCGTACTGGTCGTCGACTCCGGCGCGTTCAACGTGCGCGCCCTGGAGAAGGCCGGCTACGACTCCGACCCGCTGACCGACGGCTCGCTGAGCAACTACATCGTGCACGCGGTCGACCTGACCGGGCTCGCCGTCGGCGCGACCGAAGGCCTCGGCCTCAAGCGCAAGGACGCCGCCCGCACGAAGAACATGTTCGCGCTCGGCCTGGTGTCCTGGATGTTCAACCAGCCGGTCGAGAGCACCGTCGCCTACCTGGAGAAGCGCTTCGCGAAGAAGCCGCCGGAGATCCTCGCCGGCAACCTCGCGTCGTTGCGGGCCGGCGTGGACTACGGCGACACCACCGAGGCGTTCGCCGTCTCCTACGAGGTCAAGCCCGCGCCGCTGCCCCCGGGCACCTACCGGCACATGCGCGGCAACCGGGCCATCGCGTTCGGCCTCGTCGCCGCCGCGCACCAGGCCGGCATGCCGCTGTTCCTCGGCGCGTACCCGATCACCCCCGCCACCGACGTCCTGCACGAGCTGAGCAAGCTCATCTCGCACGACGTCCGCTCGTACCAGGCGGAGGACGAGATCGCGGCGATCGGCGCGTCGATCGGTGGCGCGTTCGCCGGCATGCTCGCCGTCACCGTGACCTCCGGGCCGGGCATGGCGCTGAAGTCCGAGGCGATCGGCCTGGCGATCTCGCTGGAGCTGCCGCTGGTCATCGTCAACGTGCAGCGCGGTGGCCCGTCCACCGGTCTGCCGACCAAGACCGAGCAGTCCGACCTGCTGCAGGCCCTCTACGGCCGGCACGGTGAGGCCCCGCTGCCCGTGATCGCCGCGCAGAGCCCGGCCGACTGCTTCAACGCGGCCTTCGAGGCGGCGCAGATCGCCCTGGAGCGGCGGACCCCGGTCATCCTGCTGTCCGACTCCTACATCGCCAACGGCAGCGAGCCGTGGAAGGTGCCGGACGTCAGCGAGCTGCCCGACCTGGGCATCGAGTTCGCCACCGAGCCGAACGGCATCGGCAAGGACGGCAAGCCCGCGTTCCACCCGTACAAGCGTGACCCGCGCACGCTGGCCCGTCCGCTGGCCATCCCCGGCACCCCCGGCCTGGAGCACCGCATCGGTGGTCTGGAGAAGGCCGACGGCAGCGGCGAGATCTCGCACGACGCGGACAACCACGACCTGATGGTCCGCACCCGCCAGAACAAGGTCGACGGCATCGAGGTGCCGCCGCTGGAGGTCGACGACCCTTCCGGCCCGCCCGGGTTCGGCTCCAAGCTGCTCGTCATCGGCTGGGGCTCCACCTACGGCCCGATCGGTGCGGCCTGCCGGCTCGTCCGCCAGCAGGGTCTCGCCATCGCCCAGGCGCACCTGCGCTACCTCAACCCGCTGCCGGCCAACCTCGCCTCCATCCTGGCGGCCTACGACACCGTGCTCGTCCCCGAGATGAACCTCGGTCAGCTCGGCGGCCTGCTGCGCATGCACTGCCAGATCGAGCCGGTCGGCTACACCCAGACCCGTGGCCTGCCCTTCCGCGCGGTCGAGTTGGCCGCGGTGTTCACCCGGCTCGTCAACGACCTCGAGGACGGCGCCGCGGCACTGTCCACCGAGGACATCAAGGCCATCGGCGGCACCGGCAAGGTCGGCCGCAGCGAGCTCGGATCGGAGAAGAACAAGTGACCAGCCCCGACGCGGTAGGCAAGCAGCTCACCGCCAAGGACTTCTCCGCGGGCGAGGCCCGCTGGTGCCCTGGCTGCGGTGACCACGCCATCCTCAACAACATGCGCAACCTGATGCCGACCCTCGGCATCCCGCGCGAGAACTTCGTGGTGATCTCCGGCATCGGATGCTCCTCCCGGCTGCCGTACTACCTCGACACCTACGGCATGCACTCCATCCACGGCCGGGCGCCGTCGATCGCGACCGGCGTCTCGATCAACCGGCCCGACCTGTCGGTGTGGGTCGTCACCGGTGACGGTGACGCGCTGTCGATCGGTGGCAACCACCTGATCCACGCGCTGCGCCGCAACGTCAACCTCAAGATCCTGCTGTTCAACAACCAGATCTACGGTCTGACCAAGGGCCAGTTCTCGCCGGCGACCAAGCCCGGCACCATCACCCCGTCCAGCCCGTTCGGCTCGCTCGACCACTCCTTCAACCCGCTGGCGCTGGCGCTCGGCGCGGAGGCGTCCTTCGTCGCCCGCACCGTCGACACCGACCGCAAGCACATGATGGAGATCCTCGCCGCGGCCGCCGCCCACGACGGCTCCGCGCTGGTCGAGATCCGGCAGAACTGCCCGACCTTCAACCACGGGGAGCGGGCCGTCACCGCCGACACGTCGGTGCCGACACCGGCCGACGGCCCGATCCGCCTGGAGGCCGGCTCGCCGATCCTGTTCGGCGCCGACAGCCAGTGGGCGGTGCTGCGCGACGCCGAGACCGGCGACCTCAAGCTCGGCCGCTCGACGGAGAAGGGCGTCGTGGTGCACAACCCGCGCTCGACCAGCCCGACCTACGCCTACGCGCTGGCCCGGATCGCCGACACCGAGCCCGAGCTCGCGCCGATCGGCGTGTACCGCGCGGTGGAGCGGGCGAGCTTCGACAAGCAGTACCAGGACCGGCTCGCCGACGCCCGCGCAGGCGGCCGCGGTGACCTGCAGGACCTGCTCACCGGCAACGACTCCTGGACGGTCCCGGCCCGGTCCTGATCCGGTCCTGACCCGGTCCGGACCTCTCGAACCGACCCTCTCCCCGTAGCTGACAGGGCCGCCCTGACCGGTTGATCCGGCCGGGGCGGCTGGTCAGGCCAGGCTTTGTCAAACCCGGCCAGGGCGTTCTGAGCGAACCGCAGGCAACGAGATTCTCCCGGGCCCGACACGGTCCCGTCGACGGAAAGAAGAACTCCGATGCCCTACGTCGTCACGTCCCCCTGCATCGACGTCAAAGACGGCGCATGCCTCGACGAGTGCCCGGTCGACGCCATCTACGAGGGCGCCCGGAAGCTCTACATCAACCCCAACGAGTGCACCGAGTGCGGTGCCTGCGCCTCGGCCTGCCCGATCGGCGCCATCATGCTCGACCTCGAGGTGCCCAAGCCCGAACGGCCGTTCGTGAAGACCGACAAGGAGTTCTTCTCGAAGGCGCTGCCGGGCCGCGACGAGCCGCTCGGCGACCCGGGCGGTGCCAAGGCCGCCGGCAAGATCGGCGTCGACACCCCCTTCGTCGCCGAGTTCCAGGCCGCGGAGTAAGCGGCGCCCGCCCGTCCCTCCGGGCGCACATCGCACCCCGAGGGCGTCCACCCGCAACGCGAACGGCCCATCCGTCACCGTCGACGGATGGGCCGTTCGCGTTGCGGCATCTCCGCTGGGCGGAATCTGCTCCGTGTACCGAACACCCTCTGTTAATAACGACCTTGAAACGCGGATTTCCGATGTCGTGGCACATCGCGCGCGGCGGGGCGTAACCACAGGTCACGGGGTGTCTCCGCGCGGAGATTCCAGGTGGATAGAAGCGCACCATCGGTGTACGCAAGGTAGTTGGCACCGTCGCGTTCGGCGGTATCACCTGATTCTGGTTGCCTGTCCGTAAGTGGCATGCTACGGTCGGGCCAACAAGGTGGTTCCTTCGTGAGTCCGCTACGACGCTCTTCATGTCGTGTCTTGGGAGGCCTTTACGGGGAAGGCTCCGCCGTCGTCGACGGACGGTATGGATTGAAGGGTTGAAGGGTCGCCTCGGTTTTCCGTGGCGAGAGTGAGCCCTTGTGTCCTCGGCCCGGGCCAGCGAAATTCCTGCCCCCGGCCGGGAACGGAAACGGTTGCAAAGGTCTCCTGGTGCTGCCTGACGGCCCAGGCCGGTGCTGGATATGCGCAGGCCTGACCTGGACTGGCCGTGGCTGCGGGATATGGCGGCTCAAATCTGGTGCATGTATGAACGCGTCGCGGACCATCGTTCCAGATCGGCCTTCCCGGCTATACAGAAGGCGGCCATCCGTGGCTTGTGTCCGAACGGCCGTGTTTCTCGGCGGATCTTCTTATTCGAGGTGAAATGCTCAGTACGGACGTCTTCGAGGAGCTGGTCAGCCGCGTTGCTGGTGTCCAGCGACAGGACGTGCGGTTCGAGGCCCGGTTAAGCGACGACCTGGGACTGGACTCGTACGGGCTGCTGGAACTCTGCTCGGCGCTGGCGGACGTCGGCGTGGACGTCGGCGAGGAGGACTGGCTGGCTGCCGGGACCGTCGGTGATCTCTACACGCGGTGCTGTGCCGGTGGCCTTCCGGGCACGGCGGAGGCCGGCCGGCCTCTCACCGGGGTGCCGCATCGTTCGCCGCCGCGGGCCGAGGCCCTGACCGGGCCCGGCGCGTCGGACGGCTCGGACGGCTCGGACGACGAGGTGCTGCCACCGGAGCTGGCCGGACGGTACTTCCAGCTGACTCCGGTCCTCCCGTCGATGGCTCCTTTCCTGTACGAGCTTTCGATCGCGCCGGACGTCGGGTTCCGCTGGCGTTACCGAGGTGCCTTCCCGCCCTATGAAAAATTCGAGGCGGACCTCTGGCAGGGCATGCTGACGCAGTTCCTGATCGTTTCGCGTGAAACTGGTGAGGCGGCCGGTCACGCTATTTGCTACAACCCTGACTTCGGCCTGGGGAACGCCTATGTCGGCGTCGCTATGACCAGCCGGTACCAGCGGTCCGGGATTGCCGCCGAACCAGTCGTCCTGTTTCTTCGCTACCTGTTCGACGTGTGGCCCTTCCGAAAGCTCTACTTCGAGCTGCCGGAGTTCAACTGCCGTCAGTTCGCGAGCGCGATCGGCAGCACACTGCACATCGAGGCACGCTTCCGGGATCACGACTACTACCGCGGGCGACGCTGGGACCGCGTCGTCCTCGCGGCCTACCGGCAGGACCTGTATCCGGCCGGATCGGCCGGTCGGGGTGAGGGGATCGACCTTTCGAGCGTGTAGCCGGATTCCGATTCGCTCGGCGCCGCGGCGGGTCTACCCGCCGCCCGACCGTAGAGCACGGAAGGATCTTCGATGGTTTATCTGCTTGAACGGATGGAATCAGCCGCACGGAAGAACGGTGCCGTCACCTTCCTCTCGCCGTCGGGAGACGACGAGGTCGTCAGCTGGGGTGATCTGTACGCGGACGCCGTGAACCTGGCGGCAGTCCTGCAGACGGCGGGTATCGGCCCGGGCCGATCCGTGGTGATGTTGGCGCTGGCGTCACGGCCGGCGGTGACGGCGGCGATGGCGACCTGGCTGGCGGGCGGTGCCCTGACGATGGCACCCACGCCGACCCGGACGATGGACGAGGCCGCGTTCGTCGCCGAGACCGTGCGACGCATCAACCGGCTCGGTGGCAGTCCGCTGGTGCTGGTGGGGCCGCGATTCGACCAGATCCTGCCCGGTCTCGCGACCGGTGGGTGGGACGTCCGGATGCTCGACGACGTCCACGCCGAGGTTCGTGGCAGTGACGGGCTCCCTGCCTACGTACCACCGTCACTCACCGACGACGACCCGGCGATCCTGCAACTGACCAGTGGGACAACGGCGAGTGCGAAGACAGTGCGGGTCAGTCACGGGAATCTCGCGGCCAATGTGGAGGCAATCAAGGTCAGGGACGAGCACGACCGCTTCCACGGGCGGATCCTGTCCTGGCTGCCGCTGTCCCACGACATGGGCCTGATCGGCACCCTGATCATCCCGATGACCTGCGGTGGCTGTGACCTGCTGCTGTCCTCGCCACTGGACTACCTGGCCCGTCCGGCGAGCTGGATGGCGCAGATCTCGGAGTATCGAGCCACGTCGACGGTTGGGCCGAACTCCGCCTACGCACTGGCTGCCAAGCTTCTGGCGACCGGACCGGCTCTGGACCTGTCTCAGCTGCGCGGGATCCTGACCGGCGGGGAGAGCGTCGACCTCGACGCGATGACCGCGTTCACCGCCGCCGCGCAGCGTCACGGCTTCAACCCGGCGCTGGTCGTGTCCGCCTACGGCATGGCCGAGACCGTTGTCGCCACGACGATGACGCCGCTCGGCCGTGGCCTGGCTTCCGACAGCGTGGACGCCGACCTGCTCCAGACCGAAGGACGTGCCGTCCCGGTCGGACCGGGCCACACCGGCAGGATCCGTCAGCTCGCCAGGCTCGGTGCTCCGGTCGACGGCCTGCGCCTGCGCATCTCGGACACCGAGACCGGGGCTGTTCTCACGGAACGGCTTGTCGGTGAGATCCAGGTCCACGGCACCTCGCTGACCGCCGGCTACCACAACGATCCGGAGGCGACGGCCGCCTCACGAACCGCCGACGGCTGGCTGCGCACAGGCGACCTCGGCTACCTGGCCGACGGCGAGCTCGTCGTCACCGGACGGGTGAAGGATGTCATCATCCTCGCCGGCCGCAACATCTACCCGGAAGAGGTCGAGCGGGCCGCGGCCGGCGCCGAGGGCGTCCGCCCGGGCAACGTGGCCGCATTTCCCTACGTGCGGCCGAATGCGCTGGGCTCCGAGGGCCTGGCCGTCGCGCTGGAAACCCGCTGGCCCAGCGAGCGGCATGCGCAGCTGCGGTCCGACGTCGCCGCGCAGATACGTGCTGCCGTCGGGGTATCGCCCAATGAGGTGCTGATCCTTCCACCGGGGAGCCTTCCCAAGACGCCGTCCGGCAAGCTGCAACGCGCCGAGGCGCGCCGTCTGCTCGGTGTGGGCGGCAGCCCCGCTGAAACGACTTCTTCCAAAAACACTGTTCCGGGCACCGAGGCGGCGATGGCATGAGCGTTGGGCAGAACGCGTCGGAGGCGGCACCGGTCGTCGGATACAACGAGGTCCAGGCCTGGAACCTGGACGGCGAGCCCACGGCGAAGTCCGACGCCGTCGTGAGGATTGTCGATGGCCTTCTCGCCGCCTGGCGGGAACCAGACCAGGACGAACGCACCCGACGGTTGGAAGGTTGCGTCGCCGGTACGGTCGTCTTCACGAA
The DNA here is from genome assembly GCF_001536285.1 of Parafrankia irregularis. Taxonomy (NCBI): domain Bacteria; kingdom Bacillati; phylum Actinomycetota; class Actinomycetes; order Frankiales; family Frankiaceae; genus Parafrankia; species Parafrankia irregularis. Next base: position 395,355 of record NZ_FAOZ01000004.1, read on the forward strand.
CCCGGCCACCCGCGTCGAGGGGCCGGCTGGAATCAGCGCCCACATCGCTCAGGTTCGGGACCGGCTTCCGGGCTACCTTCCGGTTCGGACGAGTGGCATAGACATCCATCACGACCACGCCCGCTTCGAATGGTCACTGCGGGACAGCTCCGGTAACGTCGGGCTGCGCGGTTTCGATATCCTAAAGTTCGACTCGGCACCGGCGATCCTCGCCGTCACGAGTTTTTTCGGGCCGATTCCTCGAATCACCTACACCTACGGCTCGACCGACGGCTCGACCAGCGGATCCAATGAAGGCCCGTCGAGATGAGACATCCTCGCGGTGCCGCCGCGGACGAAGGGAAACAAAGGCCGTAGCCGATGCTCGGGATCGTCATGGGCCCGGACATCGGAACCGGATAGCACAGTTCTCCACGCGGTCCGCACCGGACTGGCGACCTTCGCACATCAGTCAGGAGAAGAATGGATTTCCGTTGGTCACTCGCCGACTCCTACGACCGGGCGCCGAAGCCCGCTCGCCGGGAGCGCTCACGTAGTACCACGTTGACCGCCGCCGCGGTCGCGGCGGGGGTCGCGTCGATGCCCATCGCCGCCAACGCCGGTTCGTTCAGCACCTCCCTCAGCAACTTTCCCCAGGAGGGCCAGACGAGTCGCTTCGGTGTCGGCGACGGCTACGATCCGGTACACCTCGAGCAGAGCGGCTGCAATCAGCAGCAGATCCAGAGCGACCTGCGCCGCGACATCACGCTCGCCCCGGACAAAAGCTATGGCGTCGTCAACTTCACCAACTGCGTTGACTACACACAGGGGTGGGCTTGGAATATCACTGACCACCAGACCGGACAGTTCTTCTTTCAGTTCTGGTGGCCAGGGGCAAGTAACACCACGCTTACGACCAAGTCCACGAAGGCGTGGTGGGACGGCTCGGCCAAGCCCTAGCGGACCAGATGGGCGCGTGGCCTCGTGCGCTCGGAATCAGGCGTGACCCGGCACGCTGTCCGTCGCGCCGGCTCCCCTGACATCTGAATGATCTGGGTGGGCCGTTCGCCCGGTCAGCATGGGCGGCGGTGGCAGGCCAGGCGAACCCGGCCTGCCGCCGTCTCCCGCCGGATCGCCGATGTCCATTGTCTGGTATATCCTGCGACGGCAACGGTCCTGCGCGAGGTTGGCGGGAAGGCTCCGACGGCGGGCAAACCCAATTTTCCTGAACCAGGTGTTGAGATGCTTCTGAGGAATATCGCCTTTCGTTATGGCCGGCGGGCTCCGGTGGTGGAGGGGCTTGACCTCGCGCTGGACGAGCGGCCGCTGGTGATGATCGGGCCGAACGGCGCCGGGAAGTCGACGGTCCTGCGGCTGATGGCGGGGCAGCTGCGGCCGCGGTCGGGGCGGATCGAATACGCGGGCAAGATCGGGTTCGCGCCGCAGTTCACCCCGGTGCTGCCGAACTTCACGGTCGAGCAGCAGGTGCGGTACGCGGGCTGGCTGTCGGGCCTGTCCCGCCGGGAGGCAGCCCGGTCCGCCGGCCCCGCGCTGGCGCGGGCGAACCTGGAGGCGTTGGCACAGCGCCCCGCCCGGCAGACGAGTGGCGGGGAGCGGGCCCGGCTGGGCATCGCCTGCGCGCTGGCGACGGACCCCGACCTGCTGCTGCTCGACGAGCCGACGGCGTCGCTGGACCCGCTGGCTCGCGAGTCGGTGTCCGAGGTGCTCACCGAGGTCGCGGGAGCGGGGACCCGGCTGGTCGTGACGTCCCATACAGCCACCGAGGTGCGTCCACCGTTCGAGCGGCTGATCGTGCTCGATCATGGTGTCGTCCGCTTCGACGGCTCACTCGGCGAGTTCTTCGGCAACGCGCACGACGACGCGGTCGTCGCGGCCTTTGCGCAGGCTCTTCGTGTCCACTGACCTCCCGGCACTCGCATCGTCGGCCTCACCGACCGGAAACGCGGTGCGAGGATCGGCCCCAGGGCGAAGTCGGGCCTGGCCGTTGACGGATCGGTCCTGGTGGCGGGAGCCGGCGATCCTGCTGGCGCCGCTGGCGGCGTTCGCCGCCTGGTTCTACAGCCAGAGCGACCTGGGGGTCGACTGGTACGTCCTCGGCCGGGCCCGATCCGCGAACGACGCGGTGATCGCGCTCGGGCCCTACGTCGCCGCGATCGTCGCGTGGGAGATGGGGACGCTGCGCCGGGTATGGGGGCGGCTGGCGGTGCGGCGCCCCTGGTGGCGGGTCCTCGCGGCCAGGATGGCGCTCCCGGTCACGGTAGCCCTGGTCATCCTGGTGGCGATCTACGCGGTGATGCTCGCGGGTCTGCCCACCTTCGCGTCGCCGGGGTGGAGCATCCCGGCGTTGTCGGTCGCGAACGTGCTCGGCTGGGCGCTGTTCGGCGCGGCGCTCGGACTGGTGCTCGGCCCCGTCCTGTCGCTGCCGGCCGCTCTGATCGTGCCGTTCCTGGTCCTCGCGGTCCCGAGAAGCTGGTCGGACCCGTTGTGGGCCCGCCACGTGACCGGTCTGGTTGACAGTTGCTGTGATCCCTCCGAGGTCTATGACACTCGGGCTCTGACCGCCGGGCTCGCGTTCCTCGCTGTGATCGCGGTCGCCTCCCTCTGCGTGGCCGCCATCCGGCTCGCGCCGGCCCGGTCGGGCATCGGGCGTCCGGTGCTGGCGCTCGGCATCGTCGTGGCGGCGATCGCGGGCGGGCTGTTCGTCGGCCAGGACGTCCGGCAGCTGGGCCTTTCCTCGAGTGCCCCGCGGAACCCGGACGCTGTGCGGTGCTACGACGGGAACGTCTGCCTCTGGCCCGAGGAGACCTTCGCGCTCGAGGCGAACGTCCAGGCCTGGAAACGGGTCCGCGCGGCGTGGATCGATCTCGGCCTGCCGGAGCCACCGGTGGTCATCGGCCCGCGCAACAGCGGAATGCCACTGCCGATCACAATCGCCGTTCCCGACATGGCCGGCAATGTCGAGGACGCTGAGGTCAGCCTGGTCATCAGGCTTCCGGCCGCGATGCGTGGCTGTTTCTACAGGAACTATGGCCTCGTCACCGGCACGGATAACGATCCTACAAGATTCGAGATCTTGTCATCGCTACTCAGAGCCCGGCTTGGTCTGCCGACCGGTGGCCCCCTTCCGGTGACCGCGGACCAGGCCTCCCAGATCTGGTCGCAGACCCAGCAATGTGAGGAGGGCCAGGCCGGTGGCTGACTACCTCCGGGCCCATCGCCTGGCATCGACAGCCGGCCTGGCGGCGCTGCTCGCGCTGGCGGGCTGGTCGTTCGCCTCGACCACGCTGCCCATCCCGCAGCTGCTCTCCGGCGGATCCCAGCCCGTCCTGTTCCAGCTGCTCCTGACAACTCTGGCCGCGCCGGTCGTCGTGGCGGCCTTCCCGGAGGAGACGCTTCGGCTGGAGGCCGCGTCGCGTCGCCGCCTATGGGTGTACGACGTCGTCACGCTGGTCGCCGTCCTCGGCCCGGTCCTCCTGGTCTCGGCCGTCGCGCCGCTGCTCGGCGACGGCACCCACACCGATGAACTGGCCCGGAACACCGCCCTGTTCGTCGGCCTGGCCCTCGGCGTGCACGCGGCCTTCGGTCAGACGGCGGCGGTGGTCGTGCCGTGCGTCTACTTCCTGGCCATCGCGACGGCTGGCGGCCTGCCGTACGGCGGCTACCGATCGTGGGCTTTTCCCGCGGCGGATGCCACCCCGAGCAACTCCGCCGCCGCCGCGGTCGTGTTGCTCGTCGGCCTGCTGGTCTTCGCGGTCCGCCAACGCCGACCCGCCCGCCCGCGGTCCGGGCGGGCGCGGGTCCCGATCACGCCGTCCGGAACGTCGGCCGTCGGCGCAGGCTCGATCCAGTCCAGCGGCTGACACACAACCCTCAGACACCTCCGCCGGATGCGGGGGCGCCGAACAGCTCCAGGTATTTCTGCGCCGAGTTCGGGTGGAGCTGCGGGTTGAGCAGCGACGAGCGGACGTTGTTCGACTCGGCGGTGTTGAAGTAGGCCTCGTAGGCGAGAATGTCCCGGTTCTGGTCGAACAGGTCGTGCATCTTCTCGATGAACAGCGAGTTGTCGCCGCCGCCGTGGCGGTCCGCGCGGGCCAGCCCCCATTCGGGCACCGCGAACTTCTTCCCGTGCGCCCGCGCGAAGTTGATCACGGTGCACGTTCCGGACGGGACGTTGCACTGCTCGTCGAAAAGCTCCGTGGTGGTCGACGGCGGGTACGAGTCGTAGACGTCGCTGCTGACGATGTCCACGTAGTCATCGCCCGGATAGGCGGCCCAGACGTCGTCACCGTTGGTCATCCGGTCTCGGTGCGCGCTCACGTTGAAGTCGATCAGCACACCCGGGGCCATGGACCGGATCGCCGTCACCGCACGCTGGAAGCAGGTCTTCCAGGTCTCGGTGTTGCGCGGGTGCCACCAGAACCAGTTCCCGTTGTACTCCCAGCCGAGCCGCACGATCGCGTCCGGCCGCCCGTTACGGATCAGGGTCTGCCCGAAGGCCGCCCAGTACTGGTCGTACTGGCCGTTCGCACAGCTGCGTTCGTTCCCGGATTCGGGGAAGAGCGGCTGCGCGATGGAGACCTGCCCCGGGAAGACGCTCTTCGGGTAGTTCGAGAGCGGCCAGTCCGAGAACACGATGTGCTGCCAGTTGTTCCGGACGGTGAAGACCACGGCGATGTCGGACGCCCGCCCGGTCCAGCGGTCCCAGGCCCAGATGTCGAGCGGCGGGTTCGCGTTCGTGCCGGACGGCCAACGGACACCGGGGGCGGCCGGTCCGTCCGCGGTCGGCTCCGGCTCGGTGGGTTCCGGGGCCGGTGGGGCGTCGGCCGTGCCGATGGCCGGGCGCGGGCTGGGCGCGGCGGTGCCGGAGGTCCGCCGCTGATCGCCGGAGCCGGTGGTGAGCGCCACCAGACCGAGTGCCCCCAGCATCAGGACCAGGCCGGCGGCCACCACGCCGATCACGGTCCGGCGCCGGCGCCGGCGTGCGCGCCCGTTCGCCGGCGCGCTGCGATGACTCCCGCGCCGCCGGCCTCCACCGGGCTTCGCGGGCGACTCGCTGTCCCCGCCGCTGTCCGCGCCGCTGTCTGCGCCACCGGGCTTCGCGGGCGACTCGCTGTCCCCGCCGCTGTCCGCGCCGCTGTCTGCGCCGCTGTCCGCGCCGCTGTCCGCGCCGCCGGGCGTGGTGCCGACTGCGCCGCCGGGTGTGCTTTCCGCTGTCTCTTCGGGTGTGTCTCCGCCGGTGCTCGCGGTCGTGCCTTCGGGCATGCCGTCGACCGCGGGGAGCGGAACTGTGTCACTGATCGTGCGGCTCATCGTCGGGGCCGCCGTGACTGCCGTGGCCGTATCTGTGCCCACGCCGGCGGCTTCCGCCTTCGGCCCCGCCTCCGCCACCGTCGTGCCGCCTGCCTTGCTGGCTGCCTCGTGCCGTCGCACGCACTTCCCCCATCGAGCGCCCCGCCGCACACTCACCGCCTGCCGCCTGAGCCCCGCAGGCCTCGGGCGGGGCGCAACCGTGCGACGCCTATGTCGGCGGACGCCGACCCATCATCCCAACCTTGGTACGGGATCACATGGGTGGACACCCGGCAAATGCCACCGGGGTGCCCTCTGACCAGCGGAAACGAATGAGGACAACGGCAGGTGGGAGTCCGGGGAGGGTGCGTGGTCGGGCCGTGGCGGGATCCGGTGAGCGCAGCGATCGGTCGACGATCTCACCCGGCGGCGTCCACTCGGCTCGCGCTCACCGACGCGCCCGGATCCGTACGGCTCGAAGAGTTGAGGCCCGCCACCCCCTCAGGGCTGCGTTACCCACTCGGGAGCGACCAACATCCTTCGGACCTTCGGGCCTTCGGGCCTTTGGCGCCTTTCGGCCGGGATCCCGGATCCAGCCGCTCTGTTGGAGCGACGATCCTCGCTTGGGCGGCCATCACCGTGGGGATGATGACGGGATGCCGTCACCACCCGCTGTTGCCTGAGAGCTTTGAGGTGTTGGAGGGGTTGAGGGGTGGAAAGCGTGAAGGATTTTGGTCGTGCTGACAACCAAAATCCTTCACGCTTGTTTGCTGGCAACGTGGCCCGGCTCTGCCGCTCCGCTCCGCCGCTGCGCCGGGTTCTGCGACACGCTCGCCAGCGACCAAAATGCTCAACTCTTGCCCGGCAGCAACGGCAGCAACGGCAGCTGCTGTAGCAGGCGGCGCGCCCGTCCGCGTTAGGCCGCCGCGGTGAAGGTGATCGGCAGGTTGAGCGGGGCCCGGGTCAACGTCGTGTGGTAGTGGATCTCCGCGTCGTCACGCAGGCGGAAGTCCACCATCCGGCGGAGCAGTTCCTCGAGGGCGATGCGCATGTTCAGCCGGGCGACGTTCGAGCCGAGACAGCGGTGTGGGCCCGCGCCGAACGCCAGGTGCCGGTTCGTGGCCCGCTCCAGGTCGAACGTGTCCGGATTGGTGAACTCGTCGTCGTCGTGGTTCGCCGACGCCCAGTACATGAGCACCTTGTCGCCCGCGCTGATCTGCTGGTCGCGGAGCTGGACGTCCGTCGTCGCGGTGCGCGCGATGGCGATGAACGGCGCGTCGAGGCGGAGCAGCTCCTCCACGGCGGCGGGAATCCGCTCCGGATGCGCCCGGAGGTAGGCCGGGATCTCCGGCTCCCGGCAGAACCGCGCCATCATCAGGCCGAGCGCGCCGGCGGTTGTCTCCAGACCGCCCAGAATGAGCAGCTGGACGATGCCGATGATCTCGCGCTCGGTCAGCGGGCGCTCACCGATCTCGGCGGTGAACAGGGCGTCGACGACGTCACCACGCGGCGGCCGCCGACGCCTGGACTCGACGAAGCCGGTGATCCATTCGGAGAGCCCGGCCCAGCATTCCTTGCCCTGCGGATCGTTGGGAATGGACGATTTCGACGCGAGGTAGGCGACCTTCTCCAGGTCCTCTACAGGCGCGTCGAGGGCGAAGGTGAAGAAGCTCAGGCTCGGGAACGGGCGGGCGAAGTCGTCCATGAACTCGCATTCGCCCCGGTCGATGAAACCGTCGATGAGCCGGGTGACCAGCTCCCGGGTCGGCTCCGCCCAGCTGGCGATCGCGGCCGGGGTGAAGTGCGTGTTGATGAGCTTCTTGTAGGCCCGCTGCTCCGGTGGGTCGACCTCCACCGGAATGTTGCGGACGTGGGTCGTGCTCGGCGGGATGTTGAGGCCCTGGGTCGAGGTGAACGACTGCCAGTCCTGGGCGACGCGCAGGACGTCGTCGTACTTCGTGAGCACCCAGAAGCCTTCATGTCGGTCACTGTGGGTGACCGGACATAAGGTCCGCATCCGGTCCAGGGTTTCCGGGAGCGTCGCCGCCAGCTCCGGGGAGAGATGGTCGAAGTTCCGGGTACACCATTCGTCGGGTAGCCGGCCCGCCGGTGCCTGGGCGGCAGCTGCGCCAGTGGCTGTGTTCGGTGCTGTCGGATCCATCTCGGCCCCCAGTTCCTCGGTTCCTCTTTGTCCGTGGTTCCTCGTCGCGCTCAGGCCGTGTCGATCCAGACCGATTTGACGTTGAGGTAGTCGTCGAGGGACTGCTGGCCCATTTCCCGGCCCCAGCCGCTGGTCTTGTAGCCGCCGAACGGAACGGCCGGGTCCATCACGTTGTACGAGTTCACCCAGACGGTGCCGGCCTGCAGATCACGGGCGAACCGGTGCGCCTTGCCGACGTCGCGCGTCCACACCCCGCCGCTGAGGCCGAACTGGGTGTCGTTGGACCGTGCCACGACCTCTTCGGCGGTGTCGAAGGGCAGCACGCAGGCGACCGGCCCGAAGATCTCCTCCCGGGCGACGCGCATGTCGTCGGAGACGTCGGCGAGCACCGTCGGCGGGACGAAGTAGCCGCGGGCCAGGTCGCCTTCGGTGAGCCGGGCGCCGCCGACGGTGGTGCGCGCGCCCTCCTCCCGGGAGAGGTCGAGGTAGCCGACGACCCGCTCGAGCTGCTCCGCGGAGACCAGCGGGCCGATCCTGGTCTGCGGGTCGAGGCTGTTGCCGACCCGCAACTTCGCCGCCTGCGCCGAGATCCGCTCCACGAACTCGTCGTAGATGGGGCGCTCGACGTAGATCCGGGTGCCGGCGCAGCAGATCTGCCCGGAGTTGAAGAAGACGCCCAGCGCGGCGCCCGGCACGGCCTTGTTCAGGTCCGCGTCGGCGAAGACCACATCGGGGGACTTGCCGCCGAGCTCGAGGGAGACCCGCTTCAGGTTGCCGGCCGCCGCCCGCACGATGTGCTGCCCGACAACCGTCGAACCGGTGAAGGCCACCTTGTCGACGCCCCGGTGCGCGGCCAGCGCGGCGCCGGTCTCGCCGAAGCCGGTCACGATGTTCACCACGCCCGGCGGGATCCCGACCTCGTTGATCAGCTCACCGAGGCGCAGCGCGGCGAGGCTGGCCTCCTCCGCCGGCTTGAGCACCATCGTGCAGCCGGTGGCCAGCACCGGGGCGATCTTCCAGATCGCGTTGCTGATCGGGCGGTTCCACGGGACGATCGCCGCGACGACCCCGACCGGCTCCTTCAGGGTGTAGGTGAACATGGAGCCCGGCACCGAGTTCGGGATCGTCTCCCCGTGGATGCCGACCGCCATCCCGGCGAAGTGGCGCAGCACGCTGGCCTCCCAGGCCGAGCTCGGCCCGGGCCGGCGGCGGCCGATCGGCGTGCCCATGTCGAGGGTCTCCAGCAGCCGGAGCTCCTCGTAGTTCTCGGCGACGGCGTCCGCGAGCGCCCACAGCAGCCGCTGCCGCTCGTCCGGCGTGCTGTTCCGCCACGGCCCCTCGAAGGCGGCGCGGGCAGCCGCGACCGCCTGGTCGACGTCCGCGGCGCCGCCCTGAGCGATCTCGACCAGCGTCTCCCCGGTGGACGGGTTGATGCTCGGGAACGTCGCGCCGTCCGCGGCGTGAACCCATTCGCCGCCGATCAGCAGCCGCCCGGGCCCGGCCTTCAGGAGCGGGATCGTCGCCGCTTCGGGTGGGCTGAGAGTCGACACCGGTGCTCCTTGTCGGTCGGTGAGGTCAGTCGATGAGCTCGTAGAAGGACCGGACCGGCGGCGGATCGAACTGGACGGAGCTGCTGCGCCGCACCCGGCCTTCGGCCGACCGCGCTGCCATCTCCAGCAGGGGCGCGCCGAGGTCGTCGGCCTCGATCTCGTAGACCGTCAGGTAGGCGCGCGCCGCCGGGTCCGCTGTGAGGTGCCCGGCGTCGCGCAGCCGGTAGCGCTTCGCGGAGACGAAGCCCGGAATCTCAAGGATGTCCGGGATGTGCTCCTCGGAGTACCACTTGTTGAACTCGTCCTCCCGCTCCGGTGAGACCGGATGGGACTGAACGACGAACACACCCTTGGCCACGCCGGCCTCCCGGTCTCGTCAACGGCTGGGGCAGGAGCGCTGGTCAGTCACGAGTGCTGATCAGTCAGGAGCGCTGGATCAGGGCCGCCGGGTCAGGGCCGCCGGGTCAGGAGGTCGAGCTGGCGGCGGGCAGCAGCGCCGGGGGAAGCCCGATGCTGCGGGTCTCCAGGAACTCGTGGAGACCCTCGGGCCCCAGCTCCCGGCCGAGCCCGGACTGCTTGAAGCCCCCGAACGGCACCAGCGGGAACGGCGGGTAGCTGCCGTTGACCGCCACGCTTCCGGTGCGGATCCGCCGCGCGACATCGACGGCGCGCTGCGGGTCCGCGCTCCACACCCCGCCGGACAGCCCGTAGTCGGAGTCGTTGGCGATGCGCACGGCGTCGTCGACGTCGTCGTAGGGGATGAAGCACAGCACCGGCCCGAAGATCTCCTCCTGGGCCACCTGCATCGAGTTGTCGACGTCGCCGAGGATCGTCGGCTCCACGTACCAGCCGCGGGGCAGGTGGGCCGGCCGGCCGCCGCCGGCGACGATCCGGGCGCCATCGCGCACCGCGCCCGCGATGTAGCCCTCGACCCGCTCGCGCTGCCGGGCCGCGACGAGCGGCCCGACCAGGATCGCCGGGTCGTGCGGGTCGCCCACCGTGATCGCGTTCGCCGCCTTCGCGGCGATCTCCAGCGCTTCGGCGTACCGGGAACGCTGCACCAGGACGCGGGTATGCGCCCCGCAGACCTGGCCGGACAGATGCATCCCGCCCTTGACCACCGCCGGGACGACGGTCGCCAGGTCGGCGTCGTCGAGCAGGATCGACGCGGACTTGCCCCCCAGCTCGAGGGAGACCCGGCGGATGCGCTCCCCACACAGGCTCATGATCCGCTTGCCGGCGGCCGTCGAGCCCGTGAAAGCGATCTTGTCGACGCCCGGGTGCGTCACCAGGTACTCGCCGACCTCCCGGCCGCCCGGGATCACGTTGATGACGCCGGCCGGTACCCCGGCCTCCTCCGCCGCCTCGGCGAGCAGGTAGTTGCTCAGCGGGGCCTCCGGCGCGGGCTTGAGCACGACCGTGCAGCCGGCGGCCAGGGCGGGCGCGGTCTTCCAGGCGCCGAGGGTGACCGGGGCGTTCCAGGGGACGATCGCGGCGACCACGCCCACCGGCGCGGTGGTGACCAGGCCGCCGCGGTCCGCGGCGGGGTTGATCACGGTGCGCTCGAACTCGTATGTGCGCGCGAGCTCCGCGTAGTAGTCGAAGACGGGCGCCACCAGGCCGGTCTGCGCGGCCCGGGCCTGGCTCGCGGCGCAGCCCATCTCGTCGGTGGTGACCTGGGCGATCTCGGCCTCGTGCTTGCGCAGGGCGTCGGCCACGCGGGCGAGGATGTCGGCCCGCTCGGCGGGTGCCATCCGGGGCCAGGGGCCGTGGTCGAAGGCGTCGCGGGCGGCCCCGACGGCCTGGTCCATGTCGGCGGTTGTCGCCAGCGGGACGCCGCCGACGACCTCCTCCGTGGACGGGGAGACGACCGGGAGGATCTCCGAGCTCGCGGGCTCGGGCCAGGCTCCGTTGATGTAGAACGCATCTCTGTGCATTAACCGATCACGCACAGTGCCTCCCTGGGTAGCTCCCGGCGTGGAGCGTAACAGCATGAGCGAATGCTCGCTAGCTTCAAAAGATCTTCAAGTGCCCACAAGGCGCTGGTAGATCGAGGTCCAACGATATGTGAGCACTTACTTGAGAAGCAACGCGTACGAGCCGGGAGGGCTCGCCGCCGCGCCGAGGGCCAGCGGCAGTGCCGGAGGCTCAGCGGCGGCACCGGGCGGTCGGCAGCGGCGGGGGCTCAGTGGCGGCACCGGACGGTCGGCAGCGCCGGGGGCTCAGCGGCGGCGGCGGGAGGGCTCCAGCACGGGGAAGAACCCCTTGATCGTGCTCTCGGTGATCAGGGTCACCGCGCGATCGCGGTTGAACAGGTCGTTGTGCCGGCTCTCCATCGCGAGGATCAGCGCGATCCCCATGACGGCGCGCGCGGACAGGTCCGGCGACTCGAACTCGAAGCCGTAGCGGTCCTCGACGTCCCGCCAGGCGTCGGCCAGCCGGTCCATCGCCACCGAGAAGTGCTTGCGGTAGAACTTCCGGCCGACCTTCGGGTCGCCGAACAGCACCAGGCCCAGCAGCGGGAGCACTTCCTCCAGGGTCGAGATGAGCTGGCGGTAGAGGCCGTTCATCGTCTGGATCTGGCGCTCCGGGGTGAGCGGCTCCTCCAGGTCGATCACTTCGGTGGCGGCGACGAGCTCGTCGACGGCGTCACGCAGCGGCTCGACGACCGCCTCGTAGAAGAGCTGGTCCTTGCTCTCGAAATGGCGGTAGATGACGCCTTCGCTGATCCCGCCGCGCTCCGCGATCGCCTTGATGGTGGTGCCGTTCATGTCACCGGTCTCGGTGAACGCCTGGCGGGCGGCCTTCAGGATCGAGCGCTTGCGCGCCTCGGCGGTCAGCCGGCGTGGACGGGGTGGCTCCTCGGCCCCCGGGGGGTTGACTACCTGTTCGGACATCGTCCCCTCCGCGCCTTGTACCACAGATGGTAAATGAACGTACACTACTCCGTCGAATCGACCATCGTCCGCGCGAGCCGCCATGCCGCGATATTTTCCGTGTCGGCTGCGTCACCCGAAGGCGATGCCGGACGGCCGCCGTCCCGGTGCGGGTCGCCGTGATCCCAGGTGCCTTGACGCGGCCTACGGGACATCCCTAGCATCGATATTAAATGAGGGCTTACTCATTTATTGTTCTCGTCGGTGCTGGGTGGACGGTCGGACCGGAGGAACGGATGCCATGCACGACATCGTGATCCACGGCGGTGAGGTGGTCGACGGGACCGGCTCCCCGCCGCGACGCGCCGACGTGGCGATCGACGGGGACCGGGTCACCGAGATCGCCGAGCCCGGCGAGCTCTCCGCCTCCGGGCGCCGCCAGATCGACGCCCGGGGCCGCCTGGTCACACCCGGCTTCGTCGACATCCACACCCACCTCGACGCCCAGCTCTTCTGGGACCCGGTGGCCAGCCCGTCCTGCTGGCACGGGGTGACCAGCATCGTCCTCGGCAACTGTGGTGTCACCTTCGCCCCGGTGCGCCCCGGCGAGCAGCGCTACCTCGCCGAGATGATGGAGGCGGTCGAGGACATCCCGGTCGAGACGATCATGTCCGGGATGGACTGGAACTGGGAGTCCTACGGCGACTACCTGCGCGCGCTGGGGCGCCGCGGCCTCGGCATCAACGTCGGCGGCATGATCGGCCACTGTGCGCTGCGCACCTACGTGATGGGCTCCCGCGCCCTGGATGACGTCCCGGCCTCCGCCGACGACATCGCCCGCATGGCGGAGGTCGTCGGGGAGGCGATCGACGCCGGCGCGCTCGGCTTCTCGACGTCCCGCAGCTTCATGCACACCGTGCCGGACGGCCGGCCGGTTCCCGGCACCTACGCCGCCCAGGCGGAGCTGGCCGCGATCGGCGGCGCGCTCGCGGAACGCGGCCGCGGCACGATCGAGGTCGTGCCCCGCATCGGCGAGCGCGACGGGCCGGAGAAGGCGAACTCCGTCGCGGAGCTGGCCTGGATGGAACAGGTCAGCCGGGACTCCGGCCGCCCGCTGACGTTCGCGATGATGCAGAGCGACCGCCGGCCCGGGCTGTGGTCCTGGGTGATGCAGGAGGTGGCGGCCGCCCGCGGCCGCGGCGCCGACCTGCGCCCGCAGACGGCGGCGCGCGGCAGCGGCATCCTGTACGGGCTGGTCGGCCGCACCCCCTACGACGCGCTGCCCGGCTGGGCGGAGCTGATGGCCCGGCCGTGGCCGGAGCGGCTGGCGGCACTCGCGGACGCCGGCCGGCGCGCGGCGCTGGCCACGGAGGCCGAGCGCCCGGTCGAGCTGTCCGGGCCGCTCGCGCCGAAGGACCCCGCCAAGCTGTACCTGCTGCCACCCGGCTCGGCGCGGTACGACGTCGACCCGGGCAACAGCCTCGCCGCCGAGGCGGCGCGGCGCGGCATCACCCCGGCGGCGGCCTTCCTGGAGTTCACCGTCGAGACCGATGGCCTCGGGCTGCTCTACTACCCGGTGCTCAACCAGGACCTCGACGCGGTCGCCGCGATGCTGACCAACCCGGATGTCGTCGTCGGCGTCGGGGACGCCGGCGCGCACGTCGCCCTGACCATGGATGCCGGCCAGTCGACCTTCCTGCTCCGGCACTGGACCCGCGACCAGGGTCTTCTCGACATCGGCACGGCCGTGCGCAAGCTGACCTCCGAGGGCGCCGAGCTGTTCGGGCTCGCCGACCGCGGGGTGTTGGCACCCGGCGCCTTCGCCGACATCAACGTCATCGACCTCGATCGGCTCGACCTCGACGTGCCGCAGATGCGCGCGGACTTCCCGCTCGGCGCGAACCGGTTCGTCCAGCGGGCCCGCGGCTACGACTACACCCTGGTCAACGGCCGGGTCCTGATCGAGGGCGACGAGCTCACCGACGAACGCCCAGGCGGAATCCTCACCGCTCGCTAGCGCAGCGCGGTGCGGCGCTCAGCGGCTGCCGCTGCTGCTGCTGCTGCTGCTGCCGAGCAAGGAGTGAGGATTTTGGCTGCGACAGCAACCGAAATCCTCACTCCTTGCTGATTGCCAAGCGATTCCACGTCCCTTTTGTGGCTATTGGTGGGAATTGCTGGCAGGCACTGCCGCCGTGTGGCGGCGCGGGATTCCCGATGGGTCACCGCGCGGCGGGAGCCGAGGCCGGACCGGTCACGCCGGAGCAGACCGGACCCGGGTTTATGTTGCGTCAGCCCTGGTCGAGGACGGCGCCGATCCGGCGGCGGGTCTCGGTCTCGCCCAGAGCCTGGGTCACCAGATTGAAGGCGGGGCTGCGGTTCGAGCCGGTGAGCAGGACCCGGAACACCTGGGCGGCTTCCTTCGTCGACCCGACGAAGGAAGCCTTGTCGGCCTTGTATTCCTTCGGGCTGCCGGCGAAGCCGTTCGCCAGTGCGGCGACGCGGATCTGCTCGAACCAGGCGTCACTGTCGTTCACGTGCTGGTAGTCCCGCAGGAAGTCGGTGGCGAGCCCGCGGACGACCTCGGCGGGCAGCTCGCCGAGCCGCGGGTCGGCGGGATTCGTGACCGGTTCGAAGACCCCGGGGAAGAAGTACCCGTAGACCTGGCGGAAGTCGGACCACTTGTGCAGGTCCTTACGCGGGTTGGCGACCCCGACCCGCTCGATGTCGAGCGCCCGCAGCGCCACATCCCGGTTCGCGGCGACCGCGGCGGCGAGCTCGGTGTCGTAGACCTGCGCCCAGGCCAGCACCTCCGCCAGGATCGCCTCGCCGCTCATCGTGGCCACCAGGTCGGCGGCGACGTCCGCGAGCTTCACCAGGTCGACGAGCGGCCCCGCGACGCCGCATTCCTCCAGCCGCAGCGGCTCGGCCAGCGCCTGCTCGATCGGAAGATCCGCGAGGCGGCCGTTCGCAAGGCTGCGCAGGTAGAACCAGAGCGCGTCCGTCGGATAGCCGCCGGAGACGTAGTACTCGACCGAGGCCTCCGGGTCCTTGCGCTTGGAGAGCTTGCGCTTCGCCTTTCCGTCCTGCTTCATGAGCGGCGCCACATGGGCGTAGGGAATCCGCTCGAAACCGGCCGCGTCGAAGAGCTGGTGATGCACCGGGACGGATGAGATCCATTCGTCGCCGCGGATGACCAGGTTCACCCGCATGAGATGGTCGTCGACCGCGTGCGCGAAATGGTATGTCGGCAGCCGCAGTTCGTTCGCGGAGCTTTTCAGAATGACGACGTCGTTCCGGTTGTCGTCTGCGGAGATCGTGCCGCGGATGACATCGGTGTAGCTGACCCGGCCGGCGGCCTCGCCGGGCGAGCGGAAACGCACCACATACGGCTCGCCGGCGGCCAGCCGGGCGCGCACGGCCTCTGCGTCGGCGTCGCGCCAGGGCGCCCAGCGGCCGTAGTACCCGGTGGGGACCTTCACGGCCCGCTGCTCCTCGGCGAACGCGGTCAGCTCCTCCTTGGAGGCGAAGCAGGGATACGCCGCGCCCGCGCGCATCAGCTCCCGCACATAGCTCAGGTAGATCCGCGAGCGTGCCGACTGCAGGTACGGGCCGTACGCACCGGCGCTGGCACCAGCACCGCCGTCCCCGTCTGCGGCGCCGTCGCGCTCGTCCGAGACCAGGTCGAAGTGGGCGAACGCCCGGTCGAACTCGTCGACCGCGCCGGCGACCTCGCGCTCCTGGTCGGTGTCCTCGATGCGGATCAGGTAGGTGCCGCCGGACTGCCGGGCCACCGCGCGGTCGAGCATGGCGACGAACACGCCGCCCAGGTGCAGCGAGCCGGTCGGGCTCGGGCAGAACCGGGTGACCTGCGCGCCCGGGGCGAGCTGGCGCGGCGGGTACTGCCGCTCCCAGTGCTCGACCTCGGGCAGATCGCCCGGGAAGAGCGCGTCGATCTCCGCACGGTCAAGAACGGAAACAACCTGGGCGGACGAATCACCTGGGCGGACCATCGACAAAACAACCATTCCCGGTTTGCGTGTGAATTTTCGCAGTGGCTCGAAGATTCTATCACGGCAGTGATCGGTATTGGGATCGGTGCGCTGGGTGCCATATGGCCCCGTCGGATGTAGCGGGATGTCGGGCGTCTCGGGATGTCGCCCGATGCCGCCGGAGCGGTGAACGGCGGATTCACCGACAGTACGCGCAAAATTCGCGCTCTTCGTCGGGGTCCGGGTGCCGTGGCCGCCTGCTGACAGCTCACAGGGGTGGGTCGGGTCGGCTGTGGCGCTGTGCGGTGGCGGGTTGGTGCAGGTGGCGGGATCGTGGTCAACCGCCGGTCACGGGCGATGCCGCCGGCCGGAGGCCGCTTGGCCGAGAGGGCGGCACGAGATCAACGGAACCCACCCGGCTGAAGATCGAGACCAGGCCTCGACCGGCAGTGACCGCTGACACAGTCGCCTCAGGTGGGCGCGGAGCCCAACGATGGCCGTCTTGACCCACGATTTCGGGCCCCCGCTGCGGTTGGCATTGCTGTCGGTCAAGATCGTGGGACTTCGGTCGTCGGAACGACACAGATCCTCCACTCTTCGATCGGCGGCTTCGAGCTGCCCGGCAGCCGGCAGCCCGGTGACCGTTTGGTGAGTCGCAAGAGCGAAGGGTTTTCGTCGTTCTTACGACCAGAATCCTTCGTTCTTGCGGGTTGTCGGGTGCTTGGCCGCCCCTTTTGCCCACCTTGAGGGGAATTACCGGTGCCGCGCGGCGGCGTGGGATCCCCTGCGGGTGGGGTTCGCAATCAAAAGCTCAGTAGGTGCAGTGATTCGTGGCTGGTGGTGTTGCGGGCGAAGTCGAAGGGGAGGCTGGGCTGGAGATGGTGGGGCCCGGACCCGGACCCGGACCCGGACGCATCGCATCGGCATCGCCGCCGTTGCTGGCGGAGGGGACGACTCCGGTGGAGCCGCCGAGCGGCGCGAGGATCTTCTCCAGGCCGGCGAGATCGTAGAGCCGCACGGCGACCGGCTGGCCGTCGACGAGGATTTCGCCGCGGTCGTTGACGGCCCCCTCGCCCCTGGTGGGGGCGTGGGTCGGCAGGGTCTGCATGTCGATCCCGGCGAAGCCGATGCGGCTCACCCGGGTGGCAAGCCCGCGAAGGTCCATGATGGTGGTTTTCTCGTCGAGGGTGAGCGCGGACGTCGTTGTGTGAACAAGCCGTTCAAGCTGGTTGGGGTTGGCCAGCATCCCTCCGACGATGACCTTGCGCAGGACCGCGCCCGTGAACTGCTGTTGGCGGTGGATGCGGTCGATGTCACCGCCTGGCAGGCCGTGCCGTTGGTGGACGAAGGCGAGCGCCTGATCGCCGTTGACATGTACGGTTCCCGGGCCACCGGACCAGCCGGTTATCGGGTCGTTCGTGTTGGTGCTCGTGCGCCACACGCCGTCATCGTCCTTGAATCGCTCGCCGTAGTCCGAGGGGAGAACGCACACGTCGACGCCGCCGACCGCGTCGGTGATGGCCTTGAAACCCGCCGAGTCGGTCGACATGTAATGGTCGACGCGCATTTTGGTGAGTGACTCGATCACCCGGACAAGCAGTGCCCGCCCACCTTCGGAGATCGCGGAGCTGAGCTTTCCCTTGTGTCTGGGATGCTGCCGGCCGCCGGAGTCGGTGTATTCGGGGATTGTGACCAGGGTGTCGCCCGGGAAGGAGAGCATGGTCACCGTGTTGTCCTCGCCGAAGTGCGCGAGGATCGTGGTTTCGGAATGCTCCCTTTCGGGGCCTGACTGGTTGTCGGTGCCGACGATCAGATAGTTGGTGGCGCCGTCTCGCAGCCCGGAAGAATGGGTATGGCTGAGGTCTAGATGGAGTGGTTCGATGAGCTTGTTGGCGCGGGCGTACGGGTCGGTCTGGTTGTCGGCCCAGCCGCTGATGATACTGATGAGGAGTAGCAGGGAAAGGGATCCGAGGAACCCCCGAGGAATCAGGCGGGACACGCGGCGCTGAGAGCTCCCGTGACCGTTGAGGTCGAATGGAACTGTCCCGGAACGTCGTTTCGGGACTTGTGGTGTCCATCGCCGTCCACTCATCCAGGGCCCCCTTTTGGTGGGCTGTATGGGGAACAGTGCTCGGAGGAGAGATTCTAGGAGCAGCCCGGGGCGGAGAGATCACCTGGTGTCCGCCGGGCGAGGATCTGAGGTTTGTGGTCGCCAGGACGACGAAGATCCTCGGCTCTTCGGGTCGAGCTCTACCCCTGCTCACTGCCGCTCGAGATTCCTGCCTACGGGCAGCGCCGGCCCCGCAAGGCGTCGTCGGCGGTCAGACCCGCCACAGCGGGCTCGGTACGCCCGGCGCCTGGAGCGGCCGGGCGTTCGTGACGGTGACCACGCTGTCGTCGAACCTGTCCAGCAGGTAGGCCTGGGAGGCGACGAGGTGCGCGCGGGCGATCCGCTCGGCGGCCGCCGCCCGCCCGGCGGTGATCTCGGTGAGGAGCCGGCGGTGGGCCCGGACGACCTGCTCGGCCTCGACCTCGTCGGGGTACTCGCCCCGGCTGGTGACCGACTCCGCCCAGGTCCGTTCCTGCGCCGACCAGAGCGCCACCAGGCTGCCGACGATGTGGCGGATGGTCGCGTTCGGGGTGAGCGCGACGACGAGCTCGTGGAACTCCCGGGCCGCATGCGTGAACGCGCTGCCGTCGCCGCTGCCGACGAGGCTGGTCGTGGCCTCGATGTTCGCCCGCAGCGCGGGCACGATCCGCTCGCTGCGGTCCGCGGCGGTGGCCAGCGCGCACTGGGCCGCGCACTGCGGCTCGAACGTCTGCAGGCCGACCGCGAGGTCGCCGAGGGTGACCCGGCCGGCCTGCAGCGCGAGCCCGAGATGGTAGGCGGCGGATGTCTCGTCCGGCCGGTGCACGTCGGCCCCGCCGACCTTGCCGCGCCGCACGGTGACCAGGCCCTCGGTTTCCAGGATCCGGATGGCCTCCCGGACGGACGGGTAGCTCACGCCGAACTCCCCGACGAGCTGGTCCTGGGTCGGGAGCTGGTAGTCGCCGGTGAGGATGCGCTCGCGCAGCGCCGCGGCGACCGTCTCGGCGATCCTGACCTGTGAGACTCGTCCCGGGCGGCTGGTAGGCACACCAGGATCATACGCCTCTTTATCTTTATAAGTATTGAAGGTTGAGCGGTTTGCGACTACTGTCTGCCGTTCATGGAGTACGACATGGGCGAGGGAGTGGCGGCACTCCGGCGCGACCTGCGTCAACTGGTCCACAAGCACGTGCCGCCCGACTTTCTGGGCGCCTTCACCGACGACCCCGCCGATCTCGAGGTCGCCCAGAGCTTCTGCCGGACGCTCGCCGACCTCGGCCTGCTGTGCATGGCCTGGCCGGCGGAGTACGGCGGGCGCGACGCGACCCCCTGGGAGCAGACCGTCGTCCGCGAGGAGATGTGGGCGCACCACGAGCCCCGCGGCGCGCAGTACATGGGCGTCAACTGGGTCGGTCCGACGATCATGCGGCACGGCACCCCCGAGCAGCAGGCCCAGCACCTCCCCCCGATCGCGCGGGGTGAAGTGATCTGGTGCCAGGGCTTCAGCGAGCCCGAGGCCGGCTCCGACCTCGCCTCACTGCGCACCACCGCCGTGCCGGACCCCGAGACCGGCGGCTGGCGGGTCAGCGGGCAGAAGGTGTGGACGTCCTACGCCACCATGGCGCAGTGGTGCTTCCTGCTGGCCCGCACCTCGCGGGAGCAGCGTAAGCAGCAGGGGCTCACGATCTTCCTGGTCCCGATGTCCGACCCCGCGATCGAGGTTCGGCCGATCCCGAGCATGATCGGTCCGCACCATCTCAACGAGGTCTTCTTCGACGAACTGCGGGTCACCGAGGCGGACGTCCTCGGCACCGTCGGCGGGGGCTGGGCCATCGTGCAGGAGGTGCTGGCCTTCGAACGGGTCGGCATCGCCCGGTACGCGCGCTGCGAGCGCCTGCTGCAGGCCGCGCCGGCGGCGCTGGGCGCCGAATGGGACCAGCTGCCCGAAGAGCTGCGCAGCCGGTGGGCCCGGATGCTCGTGCACGCCCGCCGCGCCCGGCTGCTCGCCTACCGGGTGGTGTCGCTGCAGTCCGGCGGCCGGATCCGCCCGGAGGACTCGGCGGCCTACCGGATCGCCGTGACCCGACTGGACCAGGAGAGCGCGGAGGTTCTCATGGACATCGTCGCCGGAGCTTCCCTGCCGGACGAGGAAGGCCAGCGGTTCCGCCGCGCCGTCGAGGACCACCGCCGCTACTCGGTGTCCGCGACCGTGGCCTCCGGCAGCGTCGAGATGCAGCGGATCCTGATGGCACGCTCCCTGCTGGCGGCCCGGTGAGCACCGACGTCATGAACACCGGAGTCATGAACACCGAGCTGAGCGAGGAGGCCGTCGAGTTCGGCCGGACGGCCCTGCGCGCCTTCGAGGCGGCCGGCGGCGACCAGCTCGTCCAGGACGCCGAGCGGGAACCGGCCCGGCGGGTCGAGCTCGTCGAACCGGTGCTGGACGAACTCGGAGCCTGGGAGCTCGACCCCCGTGGCGGCGCCGACGAGCTCGAGGCGGCGGCCGCGCTGTGCAAGTCCGCCGGCTGGTGGGCGCTGCCGTACCCGGTGGCCGAGCGGCTGTGCCGCCCCACCGACGGCCCCGGCTCCGGCGGCTCCACCGATGGTCTGGTCGTGATCGCCGGATCCGAGCCGGGGCCGCGCACCGGCCCCGGGCCGGCGGCACCGGTCGCCGGGCTCGGACCGCGCTGGTCGACGGTGACCCTCGACGGCCGGCGCGGTCTCGCGACCGCCGCGGAGCCGGTCGGCTCGCCCCGCTACACCGCCTTCGTGACGGAGCTGATCCCCGACCCGACCTCGGCCCCAGAGGTCTCGGCCGGTCCGGCCGCTGACGAGCCGGTCGACGGCCTCGCCGACCTGGCCCTCGGCCTGGTGCTGCCCTGCTGGACGCTGCTGGGCATGCTCGACCGCGCGATGGAGCTGGCCCGCGCGCACGTCCTGGCCAGGGAGCAGTTCGGCCAGCCGCTCGCCCGGTTCCAGGGCGTGCAGTTCCAGCTGACCGACGCCGAGGTCGAGCGGGTCGGCGTCGAGGAGCTGGCGAAATACGCGCTGTGGGCGGTCGCGACCGGCCGCCCGGAGGCGGTGGACGACGCGCTCGCGCTGCGCCTCGCCGCGCTGGAAGCCGCCGACCTGGTGTTCCGCGTGACGCACCAGCTCCATGGCGCGATGGGGTTCTGCGACGAGACGACGCTGTCGTGGATCTCCCGGTACAGCCAGCCGCTGCGCCGCCTCCCGCTGGGCCAGGCGGCGACCCGCGACCACCTGACCCGCCGGATCGGCCGGATCGGGCTCGCCGGCCCGTTCGCCACGCAGGCCGTCTCGTCCGTCGCGCGGTTCGAGGGGCAGCAGCGATGACGATCTCGACCGGGAGCGGCGTGGGCGCGGCTGGCCCCGTGGACCTCGCCGAGTTCCGCGCCGAGGTCCAGCGCTGGTGCCGGGAGAACGTTCCGTCCGACTGGCGACGGGCCCAGACCGGCGCCTCCGCGGAGGAGTTCGCCGCGTTCCAGCAGGACTGGTTCCAGCAGCTGCGCGCCGCCGGCTACGCCGTCCCGCACTGGCCCGCCGAATGGGGCGGTGGGATGCCCGCCGCCCAGCAGGTCGTCCTGTACCAGGAGCTCGCCGCGCATGACGCGCCGCGGCTCGTGCTCGGCTTCGTCTCGATCCACCATGCCGCGTCGACGCTGCTCGTCGCGGGCACCGACGAGCAGCGCCGCCGGCATCTGCCCGCGATCCTCGACGGCGAGATCTGGGTCCAGGGCTTCTCCGAGCCGGAGGCCGGCTCCGACCTGGCCAGCCTGCGCACCGTCGCGCGCCGCGACGGCGACACGTTCGTCGTCGACGGGCAGAAGCTGTGGGCCAGCGGTGCCGCGCACGCCGACTGGTGCCTGCTGCTCGCCCGCACCGACCCCGACGCACCCAAGCGCAAGGGCATCTCGTACTTCCTGATGGACATGCGCTCGCCGGGTGTCGACGTCCGTCCGGTGCGCAACGCGATCGGCGACTCCCACTTCTGCGAGATCTTCCTCAACGGGGTGGTGATCCCGGCCGAGAACCTCGTCGGCCCGGTCAACGCCGGCTGGCAGGTGGCCCAGGCGACGCTGGCCGCCGAACGCGGGATGACCATGCTGGAGCTGGCTGAACGGCTCGGCAACGCGGGCTTCCGCTGGCTGGTCGACACCTGCCGCACCCCGGGGCCCGGCGGTGGACGTCCCGTCGACGACCCCCGGGTGGCCGACCGGCTCGCCGAGCTGGAAACCGAGATCACCGGCCTGCGGGCGCTGTGCCGCGGGCTGGTCGAACGACACGAGGCGGGCACCGCCGGCCCGGCGGACGCCTCGGTCGTCAAGCTCTTCTACAGCGAGCTGCTGCAACGGACGATGGACTTCGCCGTCGAGGTCGCCGGGCTGCCAGCGCACGCCGAGCTGCGCAAGCCCGCGTCCAGCGGCTGGGAGTCAGGAGCGTGGGTGCTGGACTTCATCGGATCGTGGGAGTGGACCATCCCCGGCGGGACCAGCGAGATCCAGCGCACGATCATCGGTGAGCGCGGCCTCGGCCTGCCCCGGGAACCGGTGGCGTCATGAGCGCGACGCCCGCGAGCGAGTGGGACGAACTGCACCGCGAGCTGCGCGCCGTCGCGCGGGACCTGCTGCGCCGCAACGCGGCGAAGGCCGGGCCCGACCGGACGTACCCCACGGTCGACTGGTCGCTGCTGGTCGACACCGGCTGGCTCGGTCTGGAGATCCCTGAGGAGTTCGACGGGGCTGGTGCGACGTTCGCCGAGGTGGCGGTCGTCCTGCACGAGCTGGGCCGGGCCGCGGCGAGCACGCCGTACCTGGGCACGGCCGTCCTGGCTGTCGGCGCCCTGTGCCTGCTCGAGGCGGGCGCCGCGCGTGACGACCTGCTGCGCGCGGTCGCCGCGGGTGAGCAGCGCCCTGCCCTCGCGCTGCCCACCGGCGACGGCGACTCACCCGTGTTCCGGGCGGTGGCGGACGGGGCCGGTCGGGTGGTGGTGAGCGGGAACGCGGACTTCGTCCCCGACGCGGCCGGTGCTGACCGGATCCTGCTCCTCGCCGCGGACGAGTCCGGGACGCCGGTCGTGGTCGCGGTGCGCCCGACCGATCCCGGGGTCACCGTGTCCGAGCGTCCGGTGCTCGACGAGACCCGTCACCTGGGCACCGTCGTGGTGGAAGGCACCGAGGTCGACCCGGGCGCCGTGTGGCGGTTCCGCGGAGCCGACCCGGCCGCGTCCGTGGCCTCGGCCCGACGGCTGCTGGACCGGGCCGCACTGGCCCTGGCCTGCGACAGCCTGGGCCTGGCGGAGGCGATGCTCGAAGCCACCGTCGAGTACGCCGGCACGCGCCGGCAGTTCGGACGTCCGATCGGCTCGTTCCAGGCGGTGAAGCACGCCTGCGCCGACATGTACGTGAAGATCACGGTGGGGCGGGAGCTGCTCGACGCGGCGGTGCGGGCGCTGGCAGCGGCGGACGATCCGGCGGGTCCGCACGATCAGGAGATCAGCGTGGCCGTCTCCCGGGCGAAGTCGTACCTCGGCGCCGCGGCGGTCGACATCGCCGGCGCGGCGATGCAGCTGCACGGTGGCATCGGCTACACCTGGGAGGGCGGGGTCCACGTCTACCTGAAGCGCGCTCTGCTGGGGCGCACGCTGTTCGGCGCCCCGGCCGCCCACCGGGCCCGGCTCGCGGCGCGGTTCACCGCCCCCTGAGCTCCGCCAGAACCGTCTCCGGCGTATGCGACTGGGCGCCCGTCCCAGTACGAGGTGCTGGTCGAGCGTCGACGTCAGGACGCGGGCGGTGCGTACCGCTGCTGCTATCGGGTGACGATGACAGCCCCGCGGTGCCCGCCCGCGTTCCTGAGCTTGGTGTCGCCAGTGAGCAGTTCGCAGCCGAGCGCTTCGGCGAGCGCGCCCTCCCCAGTAGCGTTCGCGGGCGCCCAGGCGCGATCTCGCTCGTTGGTCAGTCGCACGCGACCCCGTCGCCGTCCCAGTCGAGCCAGCGTGAGTAGCCGGGCTGGCCCTCGTAGAGCGGAGCCGCCCCGGCGAGACGCGCGGTGAGGCAGGAGCTGTAGAAGACGGCCGGTGAAGGGGTGGCCTTCGCTGGGCTCCGTGTGGCGCTCGGTGCGGGATGGGTGGCCTTCTGGGTGGTCTTCTGCCGGCTTGCGGGCGTCGAAGCGGCGACCGGCATCGCCGGTGCCGTGGTCTGTGGCCGTCGGATCACCGGGGGTGCTGTCGGCGTGGGCGCCGCTTCCTGGACGGACACCACCTCCGGCACCGGTAGCAGTGCGGGAGCGGTAGTCGGTGCCAGGGCGCCGGCAGGGCTCGTCGTCGGCGGCAGGTCCGTCCCGGTCGCGGCGGTGCTGGCGTTGCCCGGCCCCTGCGCGGGCACGAGTGCGGCGACGACGAGAAGGAGGACCAGGAAGGCCCCGCCGATGCCGCCGCCTGCCCGCGGGTGCAGGCGCGCCCACCTGACCGCCTGGGCGCTCCACTCCGCTGGCCTTCGGGCCATCGCACGTGCTTGCATTTGCCGGAGTTTCCTGGGGTTGGTGCAGTTATGTCCAGGTATCAGGCTTTGCGACTGGGACTTCGGTGTGGTCATTGGACTTCGGTGTAACTGCCAGGTTGACCGAACGTATCGTCAATCACACCCAGGGTGCCGGGGTGGTGCGGGCGTCGCTGGTCGTGTACCGGAGGAAGCGGTCGGATGAGCCGCCGGGCCTTCCGACGCACTAACCAGTCGGTGGCCGTGGGGGTGTTTGGAAGAGGTCCAGACGTTCATCGGCAGCCACAAACATGGAGGCTCCGCACAGCGGTCGGGACTCGGGGGGCGTCGTCCGCCTCCCGGCGACCCAACCCCCGAACCCGGCGATCGCACTGCCGGTTCCGATCGCAGCCTCCGGGCTGGTCAACGCGAGCCCGACCGACGCGGCGGCACCGACGACGGTCATCGCCCACTCGATCATGGTCCACCGACGTCGGCTTCGCCTGTTCGCCAGCACCCGGCGCTCCGCTGTCAGGAGGGCGGTCAGCTGCCTGCGCGCCACGGTGACAGATTCCTGATCCAGCTGGACGGCAGCGAGACCTGCGCCGGGTACCTGTAGCCGGGCGACGAAACTGCGCAACCAGTCGTGGTAAGCGCCTCGGGCGGCCCGAAAATCCGGGTCGTTGGCGAGCGTGACAACGTCGTGCAGGGCCCGCAAATAATCGCCATCGGAAAGGTCGGGCACCAGGAGGGGCTGGGCCAGCATTACCAGTGCATCGGCGGCGGTCGGTTCGTCGGGAGATGGCGTGGGGCTCAGGTCGTCATAGCAGGAACGTTCTGAGGGATAGGCGGCGACGGCTTCTACCGCGCGAGGCAGGTCGTCACCCAGTGCGAGTACCAGGCGGGTGCCATAGAAAGCATCGATGCTGGTAATGGTCGTGGCCACGTCGACCCGGGAGCGGCCGGCCTGCCAGCGGCCTGGATCCCAGGGAGACTCCCACACCAGCTCGGCGCCATCCCCGGTGGGCTGCCGTTGAGTGCCCAGTACGGCGAGCATGCTTTCAAGCCGGTCCGGGTCCCATGATTCATCGGGGTCGTTCGGATTGGGATGCCGCCACCGGTCCCGTTCGGCGGCCGATGCCGGCACTGGAACGACGATCCGGTCAAACAGCAGCACCTCGCGCAGAAACGCGTCACTCCGGCAGTGATCGTTTACGGCGAAGGTTCCCCAGACCTCGGCTCCCACAGCAGTCATCGTAGTCGCCTCGGACCGGTCTGCGGTTCTGGCCGACCTGTACATGTGCTTGGCCAAATGCGGGCGTCGAAGCTCCAGGTGGACGTCCTGGTCTGCCGTTTTCGCTCCAGACGTAGGCCTCGTCGATCTGCGCGCAGGAAAACCGCATCACCACGAGCGTCGCGCTACCGGAGCGATTGGCTCCCGACTGAGATCTTGACTGAACGGAACAGTGCGTCAATGAACTGTTCGGCATCGGTTCCGCGGGCTGGTCGGGCGCGATGAGGCAGGGATGCGGGCCGGGTCGTCATCGCGGGGCTCGAGGGTGCGCGGGGCTCGAGGGTGCGCGGGGCCGACCACGCGCGGTGCGAGGAGTCGAGATCGGGACCTGGCAGCCAGGAGGATCCAACCCGCGCACCCGGAGCCTCCGCCACCTCGACCGCCTTCGGCTTGACACCGGCAGGCTCGCCGTCATCGATTCCTCCTGGCGGGCGGCCGACGAGTGTGGCTGGTGCCCGGGGCGTGCCGTGGCTAACATATAGGTGAGCGTTCGCTTTCTTACGAAGTTGATCGCTCCAGTGACCGTCAGGTGCGTGGCCGTCGAGTGGGTGGCCGTCAGGGAGGACTTGTGACACTGGGCTGGTTCATCTCAGTCGACGACCATCTCATCGAGCCGGCACGGCTCTGGCAGGAGCGGCTGCCGCAGAAGTGGCGCGACACGGGCCCGCGGATCGTGCGCGAGGGTACGTCCGAGTTCTGGGTCTACGAGGACAGGCAGATCGTCACCACCGGTCTCAACGCCGTCGCGGGCAAGTCCCGCGAGGAGTTCTCGCCGGAGCCGATCTCGTACGAGGACATGCGGCCCGGCTGCTACGAGCCGGCGGCCCGGGTGGCCGACATGAACCAGGGGCTGGTGCTCTCCTCGATCCTGTTCCCGTCGTTCCCTCGGTACTGCGGGCAGGTGTTCCACGAGGCGAAGGACAAGGAGCTCGCCCTGCTGGGCGTGCAGGCCTGGAACGACTTCATCCTGGAGGACTTCGCCGCCGCCTACCCGGGGCGCTTCATTCCGATGATGATCATCCCGCTGTGGGACCCGGTGGCCGCTGCCGCCGAGATCCGGCGCACGGCGGCGCGCGGCGCCAAGTCGATCGCCTTCTCGGAGAACCCGACCAAGCTCGGGCTCCCGTCCATCCACACCGACTTCTGGGACCCGATGCTGGACGCCTGCAACGAGACCGGTTTCGTGGTCTCGATGCACGTCGGCTCCTCGTCGAACCTGATCCGCACCTCGCCGGACATGCCGACGCTGGCGTTCATGGCCTACTCGGCGGCGGCGAACCAGGCCGGCACGTTGCTCGACTGGCTGTTCAGCGGCAAGTTCGAGAAGTTCCCGAACCTGAAGATCGCGCTTTCCGAAGGCTCCATCGGCTGGATTCCGTACTTCCTGGAGCGGGCCGAGCAGGTCATCGACAAGCAGCGGTTCTGGGCGTCGCGCTTCGACATCGACATGAACGCGAGCCACGAGCGCGGCGAGGCCAAGGGCGCCGCCAACTTCAACCTCGACACCGACATCCGCCAGCTCTTCCGCGACCACGTCTTCGGCACGTTCATCGAGGACGCGGCCGGCATCCGGCTGCTGGACATCATCGGCGAGGACAACGTGATGCTGGAGTGCGACTACCCGCACTCCGACTCCACCTGGCCGGACACCTCGAAGCTCGCCAGCGGCTGGCTCGCCCACCTCTCCGAGGACGTCCAGCACAAGATCGCGGTCGGGAACGCCTGCCGCGTCTACGACTTCACCCCGGCTGACCCGGCGACGATCGAGGTCTGAGGCGTGGACAGGGAGTCGCTGGACCACAGCCTGGTACGCCGGCTGCTCGACCACATCGAGAACAACACCACCGACGTCGTCGACTCGGTGCTCGAGGTGTCGACCGAGATCTACTCGGACGGGTACTTCTCGGACGAGTTCGAGGCGCTTTTCCGCAACCAGCCGATCGTGCTGTGCCTTTCGGGTGCCCTGCCCGGCCCGGAGACGTACCACACGGTGGACATCTGCGGCACCTCGATCCTGCTGACGCGGGACGCGGGCGGTCAGCTCCGGGCACTGACGAACGCCTGCCGGCACCGTGGTGTGCGGCTGGCGGACGGCACGGGCAAGGCCAGGCGGTTCAGCTGCCCCTTCCACTCCTGGACCTACGACCTGGAGGGCAGCCTGGTCAGCGTTCCGTCCGAGCAGTACTTCGACGGGATGTGCCGGGAGGACAAGGGGCTCGTCGAACTGCCGGTCGCCGAGGGGTACGGGCTGATCGTCGGCCGGCTGCGGCCGGGCGGCGAGCCGCTGGACATCGACGCCTACCTCGGCCCGCAGCTCGCCGGTGAGCTGGCCATGCTCGACTTCTCCGGGTGGGCGCCGCACAACGCGCCGCACATCCACGAGGTGGGGGCCAACTGGAAGGTCACGCTCGACACCTTCCGGGAGAACTACCACTTCAACTACCTGCACCGGAAGACGCTGCGGACCTACGCGTACGGAGGTGTGCTGACCTTCGACGCGTTCGGTGCGCACCTGCGCAACTGCTCCGCGCTGCGCTCGATCGACGAGCTGATCGACCGGCCCGAAGGGGAGTGGGGCGACGTCACGCAGCATTTCAGCTACCAGTACTCGCTCTTCCCGAACACCTGCATGACCTTCGACAGCCGGCACATCGAGCTGTGGCAGATCATGCCCACCGGCAGTGCCACCTCCCAGGTCCTGCACTCCGTCTACCTGCGTCCCGGGCTTTCGGAGGCGGAGCGCGCCAAGGCCGTCGACATGGCACCGTGGATCTGCGAGACGGTCGTCGACGGTGAGGACTTCTGGGTGGCCGGCCGCACGGAGCCCGGTGTCCGCACGGGCGGATTCGACACGGTCGTGTTCGGCCGCAACGAGCCGGCCCCGCAGCACCTGCACCGTCACTTCGCCGCGGCGGTGGAGGCCTACCGCGAGCAGCGGAAAGCCCGGGAGGCGTGAGCGGGAACGCGCTCGCGCGGGAGAGCCCGGCCGCCGTGGTCGAGGAGCTGGCCCGGCGGTTCCTCGCCGGTGACCGGGACGGCGCGTTCGCGCTGTTCGACCCGCAGATCCGCATCCAGCAGCCGGCGTCCCTCCCGCACGGCGGCTGGTACTCCGGGCACGCCGGCGTCGAGCGGATGGGCGTCGAGTTCGCCCGCTTCTGGCGCCGCACGATCAGCGACACCAGGATCAACGGCTGCGGTGCCGGTGCCGGTACCGGTGCCGCGGCGGGTCCTGCAGCGGGCGTTTCCGGCGACGCGGGCGGGTCCGGCGACGCGGGCGGGTCCGGGGAGTCGGGGGACGCCGGAGACGCAGGTGAGCTGGTCGTCCAGCTCACGACCCAGACCTGGACGGCGACGTCCACCGGCCGCTCGGCGACGGTCGACGTCGTCGAGCTGATCCGGGTGCGGGCGGGCATGATCCGCGAGATCAGGGTCTTCCAGCAGGACACCGCCCTGCTGCTGGCGACGCTCGACCCGGCCTAGCGCTCGCCCAGGGCCCGAGGGCCCGGCCTGTCCGAAGAGTGGAGGATTCTGGTCGTTCCGACGACCGGAATCCTCCACTCTTGTCTGGCCGCAATGTCGGCCGTGGCGGCGGCTTGAAGCTGTGGACCGGAGAGTGGAGGATCTCGGTCGTTCTGGCGACCGGAATCCTCAGGCCTTGCTCGACCGCAGCGAGACCGTCTCGACCAAAGGGCCGCCCGCCGATCAAGGGGGCGGCCGGCCTCGGCTTCGCGCTTTGTGTTCCGTGGGTCTCAGAAGGTCTCGGCGAGCGCCCAGGGGCCTTCCTGGAAGGGCTGGTCGAGGTAGTGCATGCTGTAGACGATCTTTCCGGTCGCGGTTGCCGGGTCCACGCCGCACAGCCGCAGGGCCGCGTCCGCCATCGCACTGTCCGGCTCGACCGGGACGTTGTCCGGCGTGTGCGGGGAGACGACGGCGACGCCCGGCGTCATGACCAGGCCCGCCGTGCCGAGTGCGTTGACGGCGACCCCGGTGCCCTCAAGCTCCGCGGCGAGGCCGGTGGAGAGCCGGTCGAGCGCCGCCTTGCACATGCCGTAGGGGACGCAGCCGTCGCGCGACCAGTCCGGGTAAGGCGGGCCGGCCGGGTGCCGCGCCTGCTTCGAGGTGATGTTCACGATCCAGCCTCGGCCGCGGCTGACCATGCCGGGGACGGCGAGCTGGCAGAGCCGGAAGGGGGCGTGGACCATCATCTGGAACATCAGCGCGTAGCGCCGTGGGCTGATGTCGAGCGCGGGGCCGTAGAAGTTGACCCCCGCGTTGTTGACCAGGATGTCGACCGGCCCGAGGGCTGCCTCGGCCCGTTCGATGACCGTCTCGACGTCGGCCGGGTCGGTGAGGTCGGCCCGGATCGCGACGGCCTCGCCGCCGCCGGCCCGGATTCGCTCGACCGTCTCGGTGATCGAGCCGGGCAGCGGCGCGGACCCCGCGTCGACCGTGCGCGCGACCAGGGCAACGGCCGCCCCCTCGCCGGCGAGGCGCTCGGCGATGTTCGCGCCGATGCCGCGGCTGGCGCCGGTGACGATTGCTACGCGGCCATCCAGGGACCCCACGAGGACCTCACCATCGTCGGCACCGTTGTCAGACCCGAATGATAACAGAGTGCTCACATACTTACGGCAAATG
This sequence comes from Parafrankia irregularis, assembly GCF_001536285.1. Lineage (NCBI taxonomy): Bacteria > Bacillati > Actinomycetota > Actinomycetes > Frankiales > Frankiaceae > Parafrankia > Parafrankia irregularis. Next base: position 425,735 of record NZ_FAOZ01000004.1, read on the forward strand.
TCGTAGGTCTTGCGGAGTGAGCGGTTACTGAAATATTGTCGGCGCTGTTGCGCGGACCCAGCGCACGTGTCTCCCCGTGCCGCCGCCTGTCCGTGCCGATAGGAGGATCGTCCGTGCGGGTCGCCGTCGCCTACGAAGCCGAGAAGCCGCTGGTCCTGGAGGATGTCCCGCAGCCTGCGGTCGGCCCGCGGGATGTGCTGGTCCGGATCAGGGCGAGCGGCATCTGCCACACCGACCTGACGGTCATCAACGGTCTCTCGCCGCTGCCGCTTCCGACCGTGCCGGGCCACGAGGCCTGCGGCGTGGTCGAGGAGGTCGGCGCGGAGGTCCGCCGGGTCCGGGTGGGCGACCGGGTGCTCGCCTCCGTCTCGCCGGCCTGCGGTTCGTGCTGGTGGTGCATCAACGGGATGTCGAACCACTGTGAGCTGGGTGGTCCCGTCAAGGCGAAACTGCGTTTCACGCTGCCCGACGGCCGCCAGGCGCCCGCGGTGTGCGGCTGCGGGACGTTCGCCGAGGCGATGGTGGTCGACGAGGCCTCGGTGATCGCGGTCCAGACCGACCTGCCGGACGAGCACCTCGCGCTGATCGGCTGCGGCGTGACCACCGGGCTCGGTGCCGCCCTCATCACGGCCGGGGTCACCCCCGGCTCGTCCGTCGCCGTGATCGGCTGCGGTGGTGTCGGGCAGTCCGTCATCCAGGGCGCGCGGATCGCCGGCGCGGCCACCATCATCGCCATCGACCTGTCGGCGGGGCGGCGCGAGACGAGCCTGCTCGCCGGGGCGACCCACGTGATCGACCCGGCCGAGGGCGACCCGGTCGCGCAGGTCCGCGACCTGACCGCGGGCCGCGGCGTCGACTACAGCTTCGAGGTCGTCGGGCTGCCCGCACTGATGGTGCAGGCCTTCAACATGGCCCGGGCCGAGGGCGCGGTGACCCTGGTCGGCATGCCCGCGAAGGACGCGACGCTGACCCTGCCGGCGATCTCCGCGATCTTCTCCGGCAAGCGCATCGCTGGCTCCGTGGTGGGGGGCGCGCAGATTCTCAGAGACATGCCCCGATTCATCCGGCTGGCCGAGAGCGGGCGGCTGGACCTCAGCTCGATGGTCTCGAACAAGATCAGCCTTGACGAGATCAACGACGGGATCGCCCTGCTCAACCGCGCCGAAGGCATCCGAACCGTGATCGTCTGACGTCGGGTGGAGCTGACGTCTGGCGGAGCTGGCGGCGGGCGGAGCTGGGGCTCGGCCGAGCTGGAGTTGGGCGAGCTGGGGTTGGGCGGGTGGCGGCGGGTGAGACCTGTCGTCGACGTGTCGGGAGGGGAACGCGACCATGACCGAGCGCACGCTGATCAGAAACGCCCGGATAGTGACCTGCTCGGAGCCGCCGGCAGGAGTGATCGCCGACGGCGACATCCTGCTCGACGGTGACCGCGTCGCCGAGGTCAGCGCCGGGCGGCTGGCGGTGGACGAGCACGCGGTGCGGGTCGTCGACGTCCGGGGCGCGGCCGTCCTGCCGGGGCTCGGGGACGCCCATGTGCACCTGAGCTGGCCACTCGACTTCGTCTTCGACCATGTCTCGGTGGCGAACGCCCCCGCGGCGCCGCACGCCCTCGACGTCGCCGCGGTGGCCCGCACCTACCTGGAGAGCGGCTACACCCTCGTCATCGGCGCCGGGGTCTCCCAGCCCTTCGACGACATCCGCACCCGGGACGCGATCGACCGCGGCTACTTACCGGGTCCGCGCATCCTCCCCAGCGGCACGATGATCACCGAGGCGGGCGCGATCAGCGCCGACACCGGGATGACCACCGTCGTCACCGACGCCCGTGACCTGCGCGAGGCCGTCGCCCGGCAGTGTGACACCGGCGTGCGGGTGCTGAAGCTGTTCATCTCCGGCGACGGGATCGTCCCCGAGTACCCCTCCGACGACGTCTACATGAACGACGAGATGCTGGCCGCGGCCGTCGACGAGGCCGACCGGCACGGGGCGTTCATCTCCGTCCACGCCCGCGGCTCCGCCAGCGTCGCGATGGCCGCCCGCACGGGGGTGCGGCTCATCCACCACGCCTGTTTCCTCGACGAGGCCGCGCTGCGCGAGCTGCGGGCCCGGCGCGACGACGTCTGGGTGTGCCCAGGCCTGCACTACCTCTACGCGATGGTCAGCGGCCACGCCGAGCCGTGGGGCGTCACCCCGGACAAGATCGAGCGCGCCGGGTACGAGAAGGAGTTCCATGCCCAGGTCGAGGGCCTGCGCCTGCTGCGTGACGAGGGCATCCGCATCGTCGCCGGCGGCGACTTCGGCCACCAGTGGACCCGGCACGGCACCTACGCCGCCGAGCTGGAGCGCTACGTCGAGCTGGTCGGTATGAGCCCGGTCGAGGCGATCAACACCGCCACCCGTGACCTGGGCCCGCTCGTCGGCTTCGACGTGGGCCAGATCCGTCCCGGCGCGCTCGCCGACCTGCTGATCGTCGACGGCGACCCGACCACCGACATCACGGTCCTGCAGGACCCGGACCGCCGCCGCGCGGTGCTCAAGGGCGGCGAGTTCGCCTACGTGAACCCGAGGCTCTACCCATGACCACGGTGGTGGGGACGGAAACCGCCGCGGCGCGCCCCGCCCGGGCGGCGGCGAAGCTGCTGTCAGGCGTCGAGACCCTGGCCCGCCTGCTGGTGGTGCGCGAGCAGGTCGACGCCCGGGACGGACTGACGACCGCGACGATGGTCTCCGGCTACCCGGGCTCCCCGCTGGGCACCTTCGACCTGACGCTGGACCGCCTCGGCGCCGAGCAGCTCGGCGAGCACCGGATCGTGCACCGCCCCGGGCTGAACGAGGAGCTCGCCGCCGCGGTGGTGTGGGGCAGCCAGATGGGCGCGGTCAGCGGCTACACCGAGGTCGACGGGGTCGTCGGGGCCTGGTACGGCAAGACGCCCGGCCTCGACCGCTGCGGCGACGTCCTCAAGCACGCCAACGCGATGGGCTCCGGCCCCGGTGGCGGCGTCGTGATGTTCTGCGGCGACGACCCGACGGCCAAGTCGTCCACGCTGCCCTGCGAAAGCCTGTTCACCTTCGAGGACGCCTGCGTGCCGGTGCTGTACCCCGGTGACCAGCAGGAGGTCCTCGACCTCGGTGTGCACGCCTACCGGCTGTCGCGCTACTGCGGCTCCTGGGTCGGGATGAAGATCGTCACTGCGGTGGCGGACGGGGTCGGCAGTGTCGACCTCGACCTGGACCGGCACGACCCGGTGGACCCGCCGGACTCGGACGTGCTCGTCGACGGCGTCGCGTGGCGGCACCGGCCGCAGGTGACGATCGGCCCGCACGCGGTGCCCGGCCAGGAGGCGCTCGTCGTCGACCACCGGCTGCGCGCCGCCGCCGCCTACGCCCGCCGCAACGGCCTCGACCGGGTCGTCGGCGCCGCCCCGGGCGCGCCGCTGGGCATCGTCTGCGGTGGCAAGACGTACTTCGACGTCGTCCAGGCGCTCACCGATCTCGGTGTGCGTCCCGGCGACCTCGCCGCCGCGGGCGTGCGGGTGCTCAAGCTCGGGATGATGTATCCCCTGGTGGAGAGCACCGTCACCGAGTTCGCCCGGTCCGTCGACGAGATCGTCGTCGTCGAGGAGAAGCGGCCGTTCGTCGAGACGCACCTGCGCTCGGTGCTGCACGAGGCGGGGGTTCTGACGCCGATCAACGGCAAGCGGGCCGTCGGCGGCGGCACGCTGCTCTCCAGCGTCGGCGAGCTGGACCCGGCAGTGATCGCGAAGGCCCTCACCCGGGTGCGCCCGGAGCTGGCCGTGTCCGCGGGTGCTTCCGGGTCCGCCGCCACGTCCGCGGGTGCCGCGCAGCCACGGCGGGTGCCGGTGCCGCTGCCGCTGATCGACCTGCCCTCGCGGTCGCCCGGGTTCTGCAGCGGGTGCCCGCACAACCGCTCCACCGTCTTCCCGGACGGCGCGCTCGTCGGCGGTGGCGTCGGCTGCCACGGGATCATGTACTTCGAGAGCCGCAACAAGGGCATGACCAGCATGCCGCCGACGCCGATGGGGTCCGAGGGCGTCCCGTGGATCGGGCTGTCGCCGTTCGTAGGCGAGCCGCACCTCATCCAGAACCTCGGCGACGGCACGCTGAGCCACTCCGGGACGCTGGCCATCCGGGCGAGTGTCGCGGCCGGCGCCGACATCACCTTCAAGATCCTCTACAACGCTGCCGTGGCCATGACCGGCGGCCAGGACGTCACCGGCCTGATGGACGTCCCGGCGATGACCCGGGCGCTGGAGGCCGAGGGCGTGCGGCGGATCGTCGTCTGCGCGGAGGACCCGAAGCGGTACGGGCGCCGGGCCCGCTGGGCGCGGGGGGTCCAGGTACGCGGGCGTGATGCGCTGCCGCAGGTCCAGGAGGAGCTGCGCGAGGTCACCGGCGTGACGGTGATCATTTACGACCAGCGCTGCGCGGCTGAGGCGCGGCGGCTGCGCAAGCGCGGTGAGCTGCCCGAACCGCCCCGGCGGGTCGTCATCAACGAGGCCGTCTGCGAGGGCTGCGGCGACTGCGGCACCAAGAGCAACTGCCTGTCGGTGCTGCCCGTCGAGACCGAGCTCGGGATCAAGCGGCGTATCGACGACCTGTCCTGCAACCGCGACTACACCTGCCTGGACGGCGACTGCCCGTCGTTCGTCACGGTGCGTCCGAAGCGCCGGTCGCGACTGCGGCCGGCGCGGGCCGCGCGGTCCGCGCGGCGCGCGCCGAAGGCGGACATCCCGGAGCAGGGGAGTGGTGCGGCGGCGGGGAGTGGTGTCGGTTCGGGGGCCGGTCCCGGTTCGGCGGGCGGCCGGCGCCGGCGTGGCCGGGACGCCCGGCCCGCGCTCCCGGCGGGCACCCTGCCGGTGCCGGACGCCCCGCGCGTCGACGGCCAGTACGGCATCTACCTCACCGGCATCGGCGGGACGGGCATCGTCACCGCGAGCCGGATCATCGCCGCGGCGGCCGAAAAGGCCGGCCTCGTCGTTGGTGGCGTCGACCAGACCGGGCTGTCGCAGAAGGCGGGTGCGGTCGTCTCGCACCTGAACCTCGCGACGTCCCGGGCCGAGATCGGGTCCGCCACTGTCGGGTCCGGCGGCGCGGACCTGTATCTCTCCGGAGACATCCTGCAGGCCGCGACCGCCTCCAACCTGGGCCGGACCAGGCCCGGGCACACCATCGCGGTGGTCGAGGCGGAGCTCACCCCGACCACCGCCATGCTCCAGGGCAACGCCGCCGCGCCCGATCCCGACGACCTGCGCCGAGCGGTCGAGGGCCGGCTCGGCACCGAGCGCACGGCGTTCGTGGATGGGCGGCGGATCGCCGAGCGGGTCTTCGCCGACCAGCTCCTCGGCAACGTCGTCCTGCTCGGGGCGGCGTTCCAGCTCGGCGGGCTGCCGCTGACCCTGGACGACCTCGAGGCCGCGCTGCGGCGCCAGGGCCGGGCCGCCGCCGCGAACCGCGAGGCGTTCGAGTGGGGCCGGTGGGCCGCGCACGATCCCGCCGCGGTCGAGGCCTGCCTGGCAGTGGGCCCCGCGGACCCGTCGGCGGGCGGTTCCGCGGCAGGCGGTTCCCCGGCGGGTGGTTCCCCGGCGGGTGGTTCCGCGGCGGCGGGAAGGGCTTCGGCGAGCGGCCCGGCGTTGCACGATCCATCGCCGGTGGCGCTCGACCGGGCCGCGCCTCTGGTCGACGGTTCGGCCCTGCCGAGCGCGTTGCGTGAGCTGCCTGATCTGCGCGAGCTGCTCGTCCGCCGGACCGCACAGGTGATCGACTACTCGGGTCCCGGGCTGGCACGCCGATTCGTGGGGCTGGTCGAGAAGGCGGCGGCCCGCGACGGAGCCGAGCACGGGTGGGAGCTCACCCGCGCCGTGGCCGAGGCCTGGTTCAAGCTGCTGACCTACAAGGACGAGTACGAGGTCGCTCGGCTGCACCTGAAGGTCGACTATGACCAGGTCGCGAGTGAGCTGGGCATCGACGGCCCGTACCAGGTGACCTACCATCTCCACCCGCCGGTGCTGCGCGCGCTGGGCGTGTCGAAGAAGCTCCCGATGGGCCGGCCCTACGCCGCCGCGTTCCACCTGCTGCGCGCGATGAAGCCGCTGCGCGGGACGCCCTTCGACCCGTTCGGCCTGCTCGCGGACCGGCGCACCGAGCGCGCCGTGATCGAGGAGTTCGAACGGCTCATGACCGAGCTGCTCGAACCGGGGCCCGCGGTGCCTTACGAGGCGCTGCTGCGGGCCGCCCGCTCCCCGCAGGCGGTGAAGGGCTACGGGGAGATCAAGGAAGCCGCCGTGGCGAGATGGCGAGACGAGGTCAGCCGGCTGCGGGGCGAGCTGGAGGCCGCCCGCGGCGCCGTCACGGCCACTGCCGGCGACGGCAACGGGTCCTCCGGCCAGATCGCGAAGAGCTGAGGATGCTGTAGGGGACCCCTCCGCGGCGCTGAGCCCGGCGGCCCGGGAGGGCGAGTCCGAAGAGCGAAGGATTTCGGTCGTTGCGACAACCGAAATCCTTCCTCCTTGCGGGTTGCCGGGCGGCGCTCCGCCCTTTTTGGACCTCTTGAGGCTATTTGCCGCGTGCTGCGCGGCGGCGCGGGATGTCCGGTGGGCGGCCGTGCGGCGGTCGGGCGGCAGGGCTTGTTCGGAAGCAGGGGCGACTGCCGGGCGGCGGCCTGAGGTCACAGCTCGAAGAGTCGAGAACGTTCGGGGTGGCGGAGCGGCCGCTGCGGACCAGTGCCCTGGTGAAGATCATCTGGTCGACGAGGTTGGGTCGCTCGAAAACTAAGTGAGCATTTGCTATCTTCGTGAGGATCGTTGCTCGCTGGTGACCGATCGGAGTCTCGATGGACCTCCTGCTGCGTCAGGCCTCGTTGATCGACGGAACGGGGGCTCCCGCCCGCCCCGCCGAGGTCGCGGTCAGCGATGGCCGTGTGGTCGCCGTCGCCGCGCCCGGCGAGCTGACCCCAACCGCCGAGACGGAGATCGTCGACCTGGGTGGGCTCACCCTCGCCCCGGGATTCATCGACGTCCACACGCACTACGACGCGCAGATCCTCTGGGACGGTGACCTCACCCCGTCGAGCTGGCACGGCGTCACCAGCGTGATCATGGGGAACTGTGGCTTCGGGGTGGCCCCGACCCGCCCCGAGCACCGCGACACGATCATGCGAATCCTGGAGAACGTCGAGGGGATGTCCCTGGACGCGCTCGACTCCGGCATCGACTGGTGCTTCGAGACCTTCCCCGAGTACCTCGCCGCGCTCGACGCCCGGCCCAAGCGCCTCAACGTCGGTGCCTTCCTCGGGCACTCACCGCTGCGGGCGTTCGTCACCGGTGGCGAGGAACGGGCGGCCACGCCCGAGGAGATCGGGCGGATGCGGGAGATCGTCCGCGAGGCGCTCGACGCGGGTGCCCTGGGGTTCTCCACCTCCCGTCAGCCGGCCCACCAGGGTGCCTACGGGCGTCCGGTGCCCAGCCGATTCGCCGAGGTCAGCGAGGTCTACGAGCTGGTCTCGGTGCTCGGAGAGCTAGGTCGCGGCGTCGTGCAGGTCTCCATCGGCCCCGGCCTGTTCGTCGACCAGTTCTCCGAGCTCGCGACCCGCTACAACGTTCCGGTGACCTGGACGGCGCTGGTCGCCCGGGCGGACAAGCCGGGCGCGGCGCTGCGCACCGTCGAGCGCGGTGCGGCGCTGCCCGGCGAGGTCTACCCGCAGATCGCCTGCCGCCCGATCGTCATGCAGATCACGATGGACGATCCGGTGCCGCTCGCCGAGATCGACGAGTGGAAGGAAGTCCTGGCCCGGCCGCGCGCCGAACGCGCCGACCTGTACCGGGACCAGACCTGGCGCGAGCGGGCCCGCCCGGCGACGCTGGCCGCGTGGAGCCACCGCTGGCCCAAGATCGACGTCGAGGAGACCGGCGCGCACCACGACGCCGTCGGCATCCCGCTCGACCGGCTGGCAGCCGAGCGGGGCACCACCCCGTTCGACCTGATGCTCGACCTGGCGCTGGGCGACACCGAGCTGACCCGGTTCCGGGTGGTGCTCGACAACGACGGCGATGCCGAGGTCGGTGACCTGCTCGCCGACCGGCGCACGCTGCTCGGGCTGTCGGACGCCGGTGCCCACGCCAGCCAGCTCTGCGACGCGTGCTACTCGACCCATCTGCTCGGCCACTGGGTCCGCGAGCGCGGCGCGCTGTCGCTGGAGGACGCGGTGTGGCGGCTCACCGGCCAGCCGGCGCAGGCCTTCCGCGTCGCCGAGCGCGGCCTGGTGCAGGAGGGCTTCCACGCCGACCTGGTCGCCTTCGACCCGGCGACGGTGGGCACGACCCCGGTCGAGCGGGTCCGTGACCAGCCGGGCGGCGCGGACCGTCTGGTGGTGCGCAGCACCGGCATCGAGTACGTCTGGGTGAACGGCGTCGCGACCCGCACCGCCGGCAAGGACCTCCCCGACGCCGCCCCCGGCCGTCTCCTGCGTGCACGCACCGCCTCGTAGCCGCCTGATCGTCGCCTGATCGCCGCACGAGCCGCGTGCCCCGGTAACGGCGATTGCGATCTTCTTTGCGTTCTGTCCTACTATGGCCTGCTGCGCAGCCGACGGTAGCCAGATCAGCGCATTGGGTGTCAGTTGATTCGGTGTCAGTTGATTCATGGTGCTGTCCGCCGCCTGACCGCGGCCAGCCGATGATTCCCTGACCCGAGGAGCCCGCACATGCCCGCCGATGGCATGCCCCCTGACAGTGCCGTTCCGCCCGGCAGTGCCGTTCCGCCCGGCAGTGCCGTTTCCCCTGACGGGGCCGTTCCTGTTCCTGCGGAGGGTGCCGTACGCGCCGGCGGCACATCCGCCCCGGCGGACGACCGCACACCGCCGACCGGTGCCGCGGAACCGGACCCGTTCGCCGGGCTGGTCCTCGACGACGCGTTCGTCGCCGCCGCGACCCGATACGAGGCACCGGCACGTACCCGGGACGCGATCGCCCGCTTCGGAGCGGCCGAGGACGAACGCTCGCCGCTGCTGGCGAAGGCGCGGTCTGCCCGAGCCAGGCGGGCGCGCTGGGCCGGCTCCGCGGGGCGCACCCCGCGCCCGCCCCGCGGTCGGTCGCGGCTGTCATCGCCGTCCGCGACCGGCGGTGGATGGACCCGCGGCCGGGTCATCCTCGCCGTGATCAGCCTGACCCTCCTGATCAGCACCCTGGTGGCGTTCGTCCGGTCGGAGCTCGATTCCGTGGGTGTACCGCGCACGACGGTGCCCGCCGCCGCGCCGAGCCCGTCGACCGGTCCCGTGGGGCTGGATCGGGACGAACCGGCCGATGCCTCGGACGAGAACCTTCCCGAACTGCAGCGGTGGAGCTGGGAATCAGGGCATTGCTACCGGTGGCCGCAGATGTCCGGCGACGTCTCAGTGGACGACGTCCCGTGCACCGCTCCGCATCTGTTCGAGGCGGTCAGCCGGCTCGACCTGGGCCCGGCCTACTCCGGCGACGCACCGTACCCGTCCCGGTGGTCCGATGTCGCGGATCATCACTGCGGCCCGCTGGTCACCGCCTATCTGGGGCATCCACTGGATCCGTTCGGGCGTTATGCGGCCAGCACGATCCATCCCAGGCGGCCGGAATGGCGCAGTGGCGGTCGCGAGGTCGTCTGTGGGCTGGTCATCAAGGGCGAGGCCGATCCGAGTCGGCCGTGGTCCCTCCACACGTTTTCCGGCGGTGTCCGGGAAGCGGACCAGGCGATGACCTTCCCGGCAGGTACCTGCTTCCGGCAGGCCGCCGACGAGGATGACCGCGTGGTTCCATGCGAGGAGCCCCATCACTCCGAGAGCGTCGGAACGGCCGTCCTGCCCGACACGGCCGACGGCGCACCCCCCTCGGCCGAGCTTTACGACGAACTCGCCGAGGCCGCCTGCGCGCCGCGGCTCGCGCCCTACCTGGAGCACGACAACGGCTCCCGCGGCAACGGCGGCGTGATCACTCAGGGTGCCTGGCATGTGATCCGTCCGGAAAGCTGGCGCGCGGGCACCCGCTCCACCACTTGCCTGGTCGGCCTGGTGGATGGCTCCGGGCATGCCGTGGAGACCACCGGCCGGCTCGACCCTGCGCACCCCGCCGCCGGAACGGGAACGGCCAACGTCTGAGCATCGCCAGTCGGCCGACCGCCGTCGCTGTCCCGGGTGTCAGCCCGCTACCGTGATCCGCCGGGTTCGGGCGGGATTTCTTTCATCACCGTCGTAGCCACGGAGGTAGGCCGTGCCGGTCGCCGCCACGCGACATGGTTTGGCCGGCCGGTCGCACTCGTGGACCTGGGCGACCACCACCGCGGCGCCGTTGACCTCCGCGTCGTCGATGGTCAGGCGGACTGGCGGGGCGAACGCCCGGGCCCTTGGCTGCCAGACCCTGCTTGAGGACCTGCGGATCGGGAAGCCCGACCGGGCGGAACCCGGCCTGCTCGTCGAGGCCCAGGACGACAGTCCCACCGCCGGGTTGGTTCGCCAACGCGCTCAGGGTCGCGGTCAGCGAGGCAGGCAACCCACCCGCGGCGGACTTGACCTCGACCTCGATGGTGTCGCCACCCGAGCGGCGAGGAGATCGATCAGCTGGCTCACATCGCGTGGCACGCCAAATGTAACCACGGCGCGGTTACATTTGGCGTGCGGGTTACATTTGACACCCCGAGACCTCGGCTGAGGCGACTGAAGTCTGCTGCAGCATCTGGCATCACCTGGGACGCAGGTGGCGCGCGAAATGTAACCAGGCGCGGTTACATTTCGCGGTGCGGGTGCGGGTGCGGGTGCGGACGGGCCCTGGTGTGGGCTCGGGGGCCATCAGCTCGGCTGCGGCTAGCTGCGAGCATTTTTGTAGCTTGTCCTAGGATGGCCTGCTGCGCTGCCGATGGTGGGGGCCGTCGGTGGCAGGGGCGAGGCGAGACCCGGCCGATTCACCAGGACCCGGGTCGGCGACTCGAACCTTCGCGGCGCCCACTGATCCTCGTGCCCAGGGAGTCAACCTGTCGTGCCCGACAACCGAGAACGTGTCAACAGGTGGCGACGGGGCTGGCGTGGCCACGCGGTGACCGTCGCGATCAACGTCGTGCTCGCCGGCGCGGTCGTCGGCGCGGCCGTCTACGCGCTGGCGGAGGTTCGCTCCGACGACTCCGCTCAGGATGATTCCGCTGCCGTGACGGAGATCGACGCGGCGGCGGGCGGGACGCCGCGTCCGTCGTCGTCGCCCACCACCGCCGGCGCGGACCGGCCCGTCGAGCTCGAGCAGTACATCTATGCGACCGGGCACTGCTACACCTGGCAGCAGGAAGTCAGCACGTCGAATGTGAAGGACGTCCCCTGCGGGGATCGCCACCTTTTCGAGGCGGTCGACGACACGGATCTCGGCAAGGAGTATTCGAGCTCGGCTTTCTATCCCAGGCCCGAGGAGTGGTCCGATATCACCACCCGGTACTGCTCGCAGATGATCGACGAATATCTCGGGTATCCCCTCGACCCGCACGGGCGCTTCGGCGCCGGCATGGTTTATCCGCATCCGCTGGGATGGGAGCGGGGCGACCGGTCGGTTACCTGCGGGATCATGGCGGGCGGGTCCGAGGCGGATCCCTCGGCGCGCCTCGTGCCGTTCGAGGGCGCCGTCCGTGGCGCTGACCAGGCCTGGGTGCCCGCTGTCGGAACCTGCTTCAGCGAGGGCGCGGACACCGTGATCGAGACGTCCTGCGCCTCCCCCCACAGTCTGCAGCTCATCGGTGCCGTCGCGGTACCGGGGGCGCCGCCGGGAGGCGGCGTGCCGTCCGACAGCTGGCTCGACGAGCAGGTGGGCTCGCGGTGCGCCGATCTCGCCGCGCCCTACCTGCGGACGGACCGCTTCGAGTCCGCGTTGCTGGCGCCGCGGTGGAACACCATCGAACCGGAGAGCTGGCGCGCGGGCACCCGCCGGGCGAGATGCTACGTCGGCTTCGTCGACGAGACCGGGGCACCGGTGCCGGTCCACGCGGCCCTGCCCGTGCCGGCCGCCTGACCCGAACGGATCGCCTGGGCGAGCCGGTGTTTCCGTGGGGCGGTTCCGCGGAACCGCCCCACGGAAACACCGGGCCAGCCGTGGAAGCATGCCCGAGGGTTCTTTTCCTGTCGTTCAAAAGACAGCCGATGTCCCCTTTTCGGAGCGCCGCTGTCGCTCTGGCCCGGCGTGTCGCGCCACCGACAGCAATTTCAGGGCGCGGATTTGTCGCCGGGGCCGACCCGTCCTGACCTCGTAGGGTAGCGTCCTGACGGAAATGCTGGTCGAGGTCGCATAAATCCGATTTTCGAGGGGTTCTCCAGGGCCATGCGAAAAAGCCGCTTCCTGCCTTCCTGGTTGTTTCTTCCCGGTCGAATCATGATGATGCTGGTGATTCTGTCGGTCTCGGCTGCCGCCTGCGACGGCGACGCGAACGGCGGTGGTGGCCAGGGCGCAGCCCAGCCTGCTGGGAACGTGTGTGACGGCGTTTCCGCCTGCACCCGTGTCGGTGCGGCCGACCTCGACGCGGACGGGACCGCCGACGGCATCGCGCTGGTCCGGGCCGCCCCGCAGCGCTGGCTGCTGCGTGTCGCACCGGCCGGGGGCTCGGTCGCCGAGTTCCGGTTCGACGGGCCCGCCATCGGCCCGGACGAGCCCTGGTACGGAACCGCGCAGGTGGACGGCGTGCCAGGTGCGGAGATCGTGCTGCTGACCGACCGGGGAGCGCATACCACGTGGTTCACCGTGCTGACCTACCGAAACGGCCAACTCGTGCGGTCCGATCCGCCGGGCGAACGGCCGGAGCCGGAGAGCGGGTGGCCGGTCGACAGCGCCAACAGCGGCTGGATCGGCTACGCCTGCGGAAAGCAGGGCGAGACCGTGACGCTGTTGGCGAGTGCTTCGGAGCGAAATGACGATCCGGCCCGCCCCGAGGCCTACAACGAAATCAACACGCTGTACGGATGGACGGATTCCGGCTGGCGTGAGCTGTCCAGCCGGAACGTGGCCTACAACGCGGGGGACCATTCAGGGGAAGAGCACGCCGGCTGGCACTGCGACGGCCTTCCGGTCTATCCCGACTGACGTCCGCTGGTCTGGTGGTCCGTGCCCACCCGCGGCGCGGCGTCTTACTGGGGATCCGCGTCGCCGCACACCCAGAAATTCGCCCCAATAGCGGCAAACGAGGCGCAGGGTCGCCTGGCGATCGACAAGAAGTGAGGATATTGGTTGTTCGAACAGCCAATATCCTCACTTCTTGCTTTGTGGTAAATGGTGACCGCGGTGGCAGCCGGCTGGCGGCGGTGCGCTCAGGCCTGTGCGGTCTGCGCCTGGCGGGGCCGGTCCGAGCCGGTGTCGGGGATGCGCAGCAGCTCCGCGGTGTTGCCGCGCAGGATCTTGCGGGCCACCGCCGGCTCGCAGGTGTCCAGGCGCTCCACGTAGTCGACCGGCTGGCGCAGGCCTTCGGGGTGCGGGTAGTCCGAGCCGAAGAGGACCTGGTCCGGGCCGAGGATGTCGATCAGGTCGTGGACGTCGTCCTCCGGGAACGGGCAGACCCACAGGTGCTCGGTGAGCATCTCGCTCGGGCGGGCGCTGAGCGGGCCGCCGATCATCGGGCCGCGCCGGCCCAGGGCCGCGGCCTTGTCGACGGTCTTGAGCAGGTGCCGGACCCAGTTGCTGCCGTTCTCGATCGAGACGATCTTCACGCCGGGGTGGCGGCCGAAGAGATTGTGCAGGGTCAGGGCGGTCAGGGTGTCGACGATCGGCCGCTCGGTGTTGCACAGCGCCCACTGCAGCGGCGACTGGCGGTGGGACGGGTTGCCCGCGTCCTCCGACCACAGGCTTCCGTAGGCCAGGTTGTAGCCGCTGTTGGAGACGTGGAAGACGACCCCGACACCGGCCTCGGCGACCGTCGCCCAGAACGGGTCGAACACCGGGTCGGCGGGGGAGCGCCCCCCGACCGGGCCAGGGCGCAGGTGCACCAGGCGGGCTCCGGCGTCGAGCACCCGGCGTAGCTCGACCAGGCAGTGGTCGAGGTCGAGCAGGGAGAGCATCGGCACGGCGAAGATCCGGTTCTCCGCCGCGTAGCCCCAGTCCTCCTCCAGCCAGCGGTTGAACGCCCGCAGGCTTGCGTAGGTGAGCTCGATGTCATCCACCATGTCCTGCTCGACGGCCACGCCGAGCGTCGGCAGCATGATGCTCGCCTCGACGCCCTGGTTGTCCATCAGGCGCAGCCGGGCGGGCCGCTCGATGAAAGCGGGGTGGTCCTTGGCGTTGAGGACCTCCCGGTGGGTGAAGCCGTCGGCGACCTCACCGACGAACAGCCCCTGCAGCGCTCCGGGTGCGGAGGCGTAGTCACCGGGCATGACGCTCATGAAGGTGCGGCGGTCGCCGATGAAGACCCGGCCGAGACCGTCCGTGCCGCGTTCGACCCGCACGGTCTCGTTCTTCCAACGGGACTCGATGTGTCGGGAGAAGCAGTCATCCGGCTCGTAGTAGTGGCCGTCGGCATCGATCAGCTCGTAGTCCACCGATCCACCTCCACAAAGATAGTGAACACCCGCTCATTATAGAGCGTGGCCTGCCTGGTGGATGCTCTTGCCGGCCAACAGGCTGTTGATCTCCTCCGCGGAGAAGCCGAGCCCGGTCAGGATGTCCGTGCTGTGCTCGCCGATACCGGGGAGCATCGGCCGGGGGGCCTGCGGAGTGCGTGGGCCGTAGCGCAGCAGCGGCCCGATCTGCTCGAACCAGCCCCAGTCCGCCACGTCGTAGGACGCGACCCGCCCGAGCTGGCGGTTCACCGGATCGTCCAGCACCGCGCGGCGGAACCCGTCCCGGTCGGGCTCGTCGACCAGCTCGGCCGACAGGCCGTGCGCACGCAGGTGCGCCACCCACTCGGCCGCGCTCGCGGTCGCGAACGTGGCCTCCAGCGTGGCCTCCGCCTGGCGGGCGAGTGCATCCTGCGGGCCGCCGCGCAGCGGGACGTACCCCTCGGGCAGGGATTCACCGCCGGTTACCGGCGTGCCGGTGCCGGTGCCGGTGTTGGAGTCGGTGCTGGTGGCGGTGCCGTCGCTGACGCCCACGCCGGCGGGCGGTGGCAGGGTGCGCAGGCGCTGCCAGGAGTCCCGGTCCGGCACGACGAGCGCGAACCAGCGGCCGTCCCGGGCCGGGTAGATGCGGTAGCCCGGGCCGTAGCCCGTCTGGGCGGCGTCCAGGGTGGGGGTGGCCACGGGTTCGCCGTCCCGGAAGAACACGCCGCTCTGCAGGAGCATCCCGGCGCCGAGCAGGCTGGTATCCACCCGCTGCCCGCGCCCGGTGGCCTCCCGCGCGTACAGCCCGGCGAGGATCCCGGCCGCGGCGACCCAGCCGCCCGTCATGTCCAGCGGGATCCAGGTCGGGGCCACCGGGTCGTTCCCGGCGCCGCCGACGGCCTGCTCCAGCCCGGTCAGCGCCTGCATCAGCGCGTCGTTGCCAGGGTGCTTCGCCCGCAGCCCGGAGGGCCCGAAGGCACTGGCGTGGCAGTAGACGGCGCTCGGGTTGAGCGCGGCGACGGTGTCGGCGTCGATGCGCAGCCGCTCGGCCACGCCGACGCGGAAGTTGTGCAGGACGACGTCGGCCCAGCGGATCAGCCGCTCGACGACCGGCCTGGTCTCGGCGGCGCCCAGGTCCATGGCGAGGCTGCGCTTGCCGCGCTGGCAGGCGGCGACCGCGTAGGCCGCGGCCCGCATCGCCTCACCGCCCGGCGGCTCGACCTTGATGACGTCCGCGCCCAGGTCGGCCAGCACCTGGGCGGCGAGCGGGCCGGCCACGAAGGCCGAGAAGTCCAGGACCCGCACGCCGTGCAGCGCGAGCCCCGGCGCCCCTCCCGCCTGCGGGCCACGCCTGCTCACTGCGGCGCCGGCGCCGGCGCCGGTGTCGGTGTCGGAGCCGGTGGCCGGCTCCGCTGACTGGACGGAGATCGGCGAGCCGACGACGACGTCCTCGTGGCCGGCCTCGGAGCGGGTCACGGCGAGGCCGATCTCGGCCAGGTGTGGGTCGGCGAGCGCCTCACCGGGGCGCAGCACCGGCTCACAGGCGATCCCGGCGGCCCGCAGCCGGGTCAGCCAGTCCGCCCGCGGCCGCAGCGCGAACGGGGAGCGCCAGCGCCGGGCGCGCTCGTTCAGTGCCCCGGTCATCTGGTCGGCGTAGTAGCCCTCCGCGCTGGGGGTGTCGCCGAGCACCTCGATGAGGCGCGCGTACATGCCCTTGCCGCCGAACCAGACCTGGAGCAGCTCGCCGTCCGCGCAGCGGTAGAGGAAGTTGGGGAAGGTCGAGCCCTTCTCCCAGTACGACTCGATCTCCGTGGCGGCCCGCTCGGAGCGCCCGATCATGCAGCCGAGGGTGGCCAGCAGACCGTCGTAGAGGGACGTCTCGGCCCATCCGCCGTGGCCCGTCGCGGCCCGGCGGCGCAGCAGCGCGAGCGCCGAGGTCGTGAGCAGGAACGCCGTGCCGCTGCCGGACGCCTGCGCGTCGACGAAGATCGGGCCCGGGCGGTGCCCGGCCAGCTGGGTGCAGAAGCCGGCGCGTGCCTCCACAAGCAGCCCGAAGTCCGCCGAGGTGCCCTTGGACGTCCGGCTGGGCCGGCAGCGCAGGTAGACCAGGTCCGGGTGGGCGGTGGTGAGCTCGAGGCAGCCCAGCCCGCGCTCCTCGACGAGCTGCTCGGGGCCGTAGACGATGGCCACGTCCGCGCCGAGCAGCAGGTCACGGATGTGCGCCGGGTCGTCGGTGACGACCAGGTGCTTGTCGCGGTGCCAGACCTGGCCCCAGGCGACCTCCTCGTCGAGCTCGGGTGTCGCCGTGCCCACCACGCGCACGACCCGAGCGCCGAGGTCGGCGAAGATCATGCCGGGTACGCCGCCGGCGAGCCCCAGCCCGAGGTCGCTGGTGCCGACGGCGACCTCGACGACTGTCAGCCCCGCGCAAGGGCGCCGCGCCCCGAGGGCGGCGGCCGCGCTCATGAGGCGCTCCCGGCGGTCGGCGCGGACAGCGCGCTCGCGGCGGCGGACGGTTCACCGGCGGCCCCGCCGGGTTCGGCCCCGGCTTCGGGTGCCGGTGGGGCGACCAGTCTCGGCAGCACCTCCTCGGCCGCGAGGGTGATCACGTCCAGGGTGTCCTCGTGCGCGGCGGGTGAGATCACAAAGTGGCGCACACCGGCGTTGACGTACTCCTGGAGGCGGGCGGCGACGTCCTCGGGCGTGCCCGCGGGGGCGATGCGGTCCAGCATGCCGCCCGGCTTGTCCCCGTAGGCCTTGCCGAGGAACTTCGCGACGTCGTCCCGGGCCCGGTCGCGATCCCGGCGGATCGAGCAGTACAGGAAGATCATCCACTCGAAGCCGCTCGCGTCGAGGTCACGACCAGCGGATTCGGCGTGCTCGCGGACGGTGGTGACGGTCCGGGCGTAGGCGTCCGGGGAGACGAGGTAGGGCATCCAGCCGTTGCCGAGGCGGGCCGCACGGCGCATCGCGGCGCCCTTGCGGCCGGACACCAGCAGCGGTGGCCCACCGGGCCGGGCCGACCGGGGCGCGGCACCGGAAGCGTCCCGTAACGCCACCGGGTGCAGCTCGACATCGTCGAAATGGAAGAACTTGCCGTGATGGCTGACCGGGCCCCCGCTCCACAGCGCGCGCAGGATCTCCAGGGTCTCGTCGGTGCGCGGCCCGCGCTCGGCGACCGGCACGCCGACGGCGTCGAACTCGTGCGGGAACTCGCCGCCGACCCCGACCCCGATCGAGAGCCGCCCGCCGCTGTGCACGTCGAGGTCGGCGATCTGCTTGGCGAGCACGACCGGCTGGTAGAGCGGGGCCAGCAGGACGGCGGTGCCGACGCGGACCCGCTCGGTCCAGGCTGTCATCAGCGCGAGCCGGGTGAGCACCTCACCGGTGCCCGTCCGCGGCAGGACGTGCCCGCCATGCCAGACGGACTCGATCGGGAGGCGCTCGGCGGCGGCGAGCCACGCCCGGTCCGGCTCGGGGATTGCCGCTGCTCCGAAGACGATGTGGTTGTCTGGCAACAAGGGCTCCTTCGCGGACGACCAGTCGAGCGCGTGCACTGGCCGGCCGGCCGGTTGGCCGGCTGGCCGGTCGGCCGGGTCCGGACCCGGCCGAGAGCACCGGCCCCGCCCGAGGCCGCGGGCCGCAGGCTGCCGGCGCCCCGCGTTCGGACCGGTGCGGGCCGTGACCTCGGCTCTTGCCAGCGTCAGTCGCGGAATGTCGGCACGCACGGCCGAGCTTGCGTGGCAGAATAGCGGAGTGAGCGTACACTTTTTAGTGGTTCGAGGGGAAGCTCAACCGGACCCGTCGACGGTTCTGGCGCCCGCGCCAGCCCCCGGTCTGGCACCCGGTTCGGAGCCGGCCAGAGCGGGGCGTGCCGCGTGACGGCGCCGGTCGGCATCCCGCCGGCGGTGACGGAGGAGACCGAACCGTTCTGGACCGCCGCCGCGCAGGGCCGCCTCCTCGTCGAGCACTGCGGCGCCTGCGGCGCCGAGTCGTTCCCGCCCTACGGGATCTGCCGGGCCTGCCGCCACCGGCCGGTCGAGTTCGTGGAGATCACCGAGCGGGGCCGCGTCTACAGCTTCACCGTGAACCACCAGCGCTGGCTGCCCGGCCTGGAGGTGCCCTACGCGATCGTCCTCGTCGACTTCCCGGGCCATCCGGGAGTGCGGGTCGCCGGCCGGCTGCGCGGCTGCGCCCCCGAGGAGGTGGCCATCGGCGCCGAGGTCGAGGTCGGCTTCGAACCGGGCCCGGGCGGCTACGCCGTCCCGAGCTTCGTCGCCGTCTCCGAGACCGTGAAAGCCCCTGGTGACACCGACGCCCCTGGTGACACGGACGCCCCCGGCGACGCGGACCTCTCCGGCGCGGCGGGCGGTGCGGGGTCATGACCGGCGCCGACCACATCGAGCGGCGGGCGGTCATCTCCGGGATCGGGCAGTCCGCCGTCGGGCGGCGCATCGACCGGTCCGGCTTCCAGCTCACCCTTGACGCGGTGCTCGCCGCGATCGCCGACGCCGGCCTGACCGTCGACGACATCGACGGGCTCGCCATGTTCCCCGGCGGCGGCAAGGCCAACCTGCCCGGCTACGCGAACGGCAACCTGTACGAGATCCAGGACGCGCTGCGCATCACGACATCCTGGCGGCAGGGCCAGGTCGAGGGCATGAGTCTGCCGTTCTACGGCCCCGCGCAGGCCGTCGCCACCGGGCAGGCCAGGCATGTCGTCATCTGGCGGACGGTGAAGGAGGGCAGCGCGGCGCGCAACGCCGGCGGCCGGCCCGCCTACGGCTCGATCCATCCGGCGGCCGAGGGCCCGCTCGCCTGGCTGCTGCCGATCGGCGCGCTCTCCCCGGTGTGCCAGGTCGCCCCGTACGCCACCCGCTACATGCACGACTACGGAGTGACCCGCGAGCAGCTCGCCTGGATCCCGGTGACCCAGCGGGCGCACGCGGCCCTCAACCCGGACGCCGTCTACCGCGACCCGCTCACCGTGGACGACTACCTGGCCTCCCGCATGATCTCCACGCCGATCTGCCTGTACGACTGCGACGTGCCCGTCGACGGCGCGACCGCGATCGTCATCTCCACCGCGGACGCCGCCGCGGACCTGCGGGCACCCGTCGCCATCGAGGCGATGGCCGGGGTGGTGGACGGACGTCCGTCCTGGGAGCAGTGGGAGGACATGAGCCGGGTCGGCTACGCCACCGCGGCGGCGATGTGGAACCGGACGAGCCTGCGCCCGGCCGACGTCGACGTCGCCCAGCTCTACGACGGCTTCATGATCGAGGCGGTGTGGTGGCTGGAGGCCATGGGGTTCTGCGGCACCGGCGAGGCCGGCGACTTCGTCGAGGGCGGGAAGCGGATCGGGCTCGGCGGTGAGCTGCCGCTCAACACCTGGGGCGGGCAGCTTTCCGGCGGTCGGCTGCACGCGTCCTTCGGGCACACCGCGGAGGCCGTCCGCCAGCTGCGGGGTGAGGCCGGAGCCCGGCAGGTCGCCGGCGCCGAGGTGGCGGCGGTGACCAACGTGGGCGGTTTCGAGGCAGGCGCTGCCCTGCTGACCCGCTGGCGCTAGCCGACGAGCAGGTTGCCGACGAAGAGGCAGCTGACGAGGGGACAACCGGCGGGCAGGTAGCCGGCGAACAGGCGGTTGGCGAACGAGCTGTACCGACACAGACCGGGTAAGAGGCCGGGCGAGAGCAAGGAGACGGCGATGCCACGTGGAACTGGACGGGTCGAGGGAAAGGTCGCCATCGTCACGGGCGCCGGCTCCACGCCGGGTCCCGGGATGGGGACCGGCAAGGCCAGCGCGGTGGTGCTCGCGCGGGAAGGCGCGAGTGTCCTGCTCGTCGACCTGCACCCCGAGCGGGCCGAGGAGACGTTACAGATGATCGAGGACGAGGGCGGCAAGGCCAAGGTCTTCGGCGCCGACGTGACCAGCGCGGCCGACTGCGAGGCGATGGTCGACGCCGCCGTCGACACGTTCGGCACGGTGGACATCCTCGTCAACAACATCGGCCTGGCCTCGGTCGGGACCGTCGTCGACACCACCGAACAGGCGTGGGACCGCAGCCTCAACCTGAACCTGCGCACGGTCTTCCTCGCGTCGAAGTACGCGGTGCCGGTGATGGCCGCGAAAGGCGCCGGTTCGATCGTCAACATCTCGTCGATCTCCGCGCTGCGCGGCGACGGCACCATCGCCTACTCCGCCGCCAAGGGCGCGATCCTCGCGATGACGGTCGACATGGCCTACTCCCACGGCCGGGACGGAATCCGGGTGAACGCGATCGCGCCCGGTCACATCACCACTCCGATGGTCAACTCGGTGTCGGGCCAGGACGCGGCCGCCGACTTCCGCACCCGGCTGCGCAACGAGGCGGGCCTGCTGGGCACGCCCGGCACCGGCTGGGACGTCGGCTGGGCGGTCGGCTACCTCGCCTCCGACGAGGCGCGCTGGGTGACCGGGGTGACGCTGCCGGTGGATTCCGGTGTTCTCAGCGTCACCCCGCTGATGATGGCCCCGCACCTGCGCGGCGTGCAGGAATAAAGACCGCAACACCGCAACACCGCAACACCGCGCAGTGCGAGTGCGGAGTTTGTTTTTCGTGAATGTCGGGGCCGGTGGCTTCCAAGCCCGGTCTGGCGTCGGACCGGCCTGGGCTCGGCCCCGGCATTCACCACTTGCTCAGCCTCGGCGGTCAGCCCAGTGCGCGGACCTTGGCCGCGGCGAACGCGGCACCGCTGGTGGTGCTGCCGTCATACCCGTAGGTGAGATGCGCCAGCGTGTTCACCCCGGCCGCGCAGACCGGGTCACCGAGGTTGCAGTATTCCTTGGCCTTCGAGCCGTAGAGCGCGCTGGCCGTCGGAATGTGCTGGCCGTACAGCGCCAGCGGGTTGCCGAACACGACCACCGCGGCGACCCGCGGCGCGAGGTTCGTCGGGATGGTCTCGCCGGAGCCGAGCAGGGTCGGGATGCCGATCGAGATGTCGGTGACGCTCGCACCCTGCGAGTACCCGCCGAGCACGAACTTCGTGTTCGGGCAGGACGCGGCCACCGACTTCACGTGGCGGGTCATGTCGGTGGCGCCGGGGCCGGCGGAGGTCTGGGCGAGGTCGGCGGCGTAGTTGACCGCGTAGGAGCTGACCGACTTGCCGGCCAGGTTCGTCTTCAGGGAGTTGACGAACGGGGTGCCCGTAATCCCCAGGCCGGCCAACTCGCCGCTGCCGCGGGCGAAGACGATGTCGACGTCGGAACAGGTCGCCGCGCCTGCGGGTTCCGCGGCGATTCCGACGCCCAGCGAGGCCGCGAACGCGGCCACGGCCAGCGCCAGGGTCCGCTTTTTCCGGGAACGCGAGAGCTGCATGGCATCTCTTTCCTCGGGAATCCATCGACCTTCTGCCGGAGATTCCCAGTCGTGCCCCCACGACAAATTGGCTTGCGCTCCCGAAACTAGCTTTCGCCCGGTGGTGGATCAAGCCACCCCCGTAGGGGTTCACCCTTAGGTGCCAGCGACATCACCGAGCGGGTTCGTCGGGTGCCCGCGCCGGTTACCCGACCCCGCCATCACCCGCCGCGCGCCCGCGCGTGATCTCCTTCGGTAAGTGGTTGATCACCATTTGCTCGTTGGACGACGCCGTAGGCGGAGCAGTGCTGATGGAAAGCGAACCCGACCCGCGCGGCCACCCATCGGGGACGGCCGTGCCGCCGCGCGGCACCGGAAATTCGCCTCAAGAGGGGCGAAAAGGACCAAGTTTCACTTGGCGATCCGCAAGAAGTGAGGATTTCGGTCGTTGGAGCGACCGAAATCGTTCGTTCTTGCGGCTCGCCAAACCGGCCTGGCGGGCTCGCGGAGGTCCGACGGTCTGGCGGTCGCCGGCGCGAGGTGCTGGGTGGCGAAGATCCGTTCGGACGCTGCACCGGAACCGGAAACCTGGCCGTGCCTGTCAACCTGTGCCCTCGCTGTGGTGTTCAGAAGGGGCAGGGACACGGAGAGGACATATCGGGTGCAGGCACGGGATGAACGTGCGTTCGAGGAGTTCGTCGCGCGTACGGGTGACCGGCTGCTGCGCTGCGCCTTCCTGCTGGTCGGGGAGCGCGCCGCGGCGGAGGACCTCGTCCAGGGGGCGTTGGAGCGCACCTATCGGCACTGGCCGCGGGTTTCGGCCGGCCAGCCGGAGGCCTATGTGCGTAAGGCGCTGGTCAACGCCGCCGCGAGCCGATGGCGAAGAAACCGGATCAGAGAGGTCCCACTGGGACCACATGACGTGGTCGGCCCGCCGGACCACGCGGATCATCTCCTGGCCCGCGACGAACTGATCCGCGCGCTCATGACCCTGCCGGCCCGGCAGCGGACGGTGCTCGTCCTGCGGTATTTCGATGATCTGCCGGAGGCGGAGGTCGCGGCTGCTCTGGGATGCAGCATCGGCTCGGTCAAGACCCATGCCTCGCGCGGGCTCGCCCGGCTGCGGGCCAGCACCGAACTCGCCGACCGCTCGCTACCGATGACGGGGAGGAATTCGTGAGCATCGACCTCGAAACGGGACTACGCGAGGCCATGCGGGGCGCGACCGAGCCGCTCACCGCCGGGCCCGACCTGGCCCAGGCCGCCCGTGAACGGTTCCGCCGACGCCGCCGCAACCGGCGTGCCATCTTCGGTGCGGCGATGGCAGTGTTGGTGACGGTGTTCTCAACCGGCATCACCCTGGCCCGGTCAGGTTCTGACACCATCGAGATAAGACCGGCCGGGCCGTCACCTGCCGCCAGCCCGTCCCCTGTAACGACGGCGGACCCCCTCGGGTTGCTCTCCAGCCGTGACGTCGGTGGTGTCGACATCACCTGGCTGCCCGCCGGAATGATCCCCGGCCGCGGGGCGAGGTGGGGGTTCGGTGAAGTGCAGGCGAGAATGTCCCGTTTCGAGTTCTCCAGCGCTGTCGACGGGCACCGAGGCTTCATCTCCGTCACCACGGAATGGAACGCGGAACTAACCCTTGACGAGGCCGCGGCCCGGGCTCGTACCGAGCAGCGCAGGTTCGAACCGGCGACCGTCAGGGGCCGGCCCGCGCTGTTTACCTACACGGATGCCGCGGAGATTTTCAGCCTCGTCTGGATCGAACAGGACGGGCTTTTCCTCGAGGTCACTGCGAGTGCCCCGGCCACCGAGAACGACATACGTCGGGTCGCGGACGGGCTCGTGGTCGGGTCTCCGCCGCGGACCGATCCGGCTGACGACCGGGCCGTCCGCGCGGTCGTCACCCAGGCGTTCAGTGCGACGACTCCGCCGGACCGGATGCTCGCGGCGGTCGAGAACGGCGCGGATCTCGCATCGGGCCTGGCGCTGTACCGGTCGCAGCATCCCGGGCTGGCCCGCACGCTGCGGGTGGAGGTGGTCGGGGTGGACGCGGTGATCACCGGGGACAGCCGCGGCCTGGCGTCGATCAAACTCACCTTCACCGACCCGACTGTGCAGATGCCAGACACCCTCGGGGGTCCTGAGGGGCCGACGACCCGCGACGCCATGGTCACCCTGGTCCGAACCGGGAAAGGCTGGCAGGTCAGCCGGGACAGCTTCTGCGGGCTTCTCCGGGGGGTGTGCCCGGCCGGCTGAGCCGGAAATCCAGGCAGCTGCGGGCCGCCGCCGGGACTGGCGTTGCTACCGGACAAGAGTGGAGGATTCTGGTCGGGAGAACGACCGAAATCCTCCACTCTCCGGGCCGGTTGCTGGCGGTGCCGTCACCGCGGCGCCGGCGTCTGGCCAGGGCTGATCGCGGGCCAGGTGTCAGGGGAGGACGGCCACGAACCGCCAGTCGAGGACGTCCCGGCCGCCCCCGCCAGCAGCGCCGCCCCCGCCAGCAGCGCCACCGTCACCGGTGGGGGTGGTGTCGGCGCGCACCCGGGAGCGCAGGCTGACCAGGCCGCCGCCGGTGGCGAGCGGGGTCAGGTCCTCCACCGTGATCTCGCTGCGCAGCGTGTCGCCCTCGTGGACGGGGCCCACATGATCGCACCCGTGCCAGCCGGCGACCGTGACCAGCGTCGGCAGCGCCCGGGTGACCTGCGCGAACGCCAGGCCGATGGTGTGGCCGCCGTAGACCAGCCGACGTCCGCCGCCGGCCGCGGCGTCGTGGTGGACCTGCGCGATGTTGAGGGTGAGACGGGCGAGCTCCGGGGCGTTCGACACGACGTCGCCGCCGCCGACCTGCCAGCTCTGTCCGACCTTGAGGTCGGTGAAGCGGACGCCTTCGGTCGCGGCGGCGAAGCGGGTGAGGTCCCAGCCGTCGACGACGGCGGCGAGGTCCGCCGGGTCCGGCTGGGTGCCGACCGCGTCGACGTCGTCGCGATGCCCGGTGGCCCGGTCGGGATCACGCAGCGGCAGCATCGCGCACCGCCAGAAGTCCAGGACGGGGCGCCCGTGCTGGTCGACGGTGGTGATCCGCAGGACGGCGAGCCCGGTGGGCCGCCGGCCCGGGCGCACGCTGTTCTGCCGCAGCGCGACGACCTCGGTGGACGTCCGCAGAGTGTCACCGAGTTCGGGGGTGCGGCGGAAGACGAGCCCGCGGTAGAACAGGTTGGCCTTCACATGGTGGGTGACGACCGTCGACTGCCCGATGGCGACGTCCCAGACGACGTTCGGCGGGGCGAGCGCGGTGCCGCCGGTCACCTCGGTGTAGAGCGCGTGGTCGAGCGCGAGGGGGAGCCGGCCGCCGACGATGGCGCGGTGGACGTCGACCAGGCCCGGCGTGAGCGTCACCCCGGGCGCGGAGCGGAACGTCTGGCCGACGGTCAGCTCGTCGAAGTACGGCCCCTCGGCGACCTCCCCGATCGTTCCGACAGCACCGCCCGCACCGACAGCGCCGATCGTCATTCCGCCGCTCCTGACGTTCCTGTTGCCCCGGCGGCGATCACACCGCTGTCGACGAGGCGGCCGATCTCCGCGTCGCTGAGCCCGAGCACGTCACTGAGCACGGACGCGGTGTGCTGGCCGAGCCGCGGCGCGTCGCCGGGAGCACCGTACTCGCCGTCCCACCGCATCGGCGAGCGCGCGGTGATCGACGTGACCGGCCCACGGGACGGATCACTGGCGGGCAGCTCGACGTCCGCCAGCACGGCGAGCGGGTTCGCGGCGTGCGCGGCGACGACGTCGGACATGCCCTGGTAGCGGCTCCACAGCACGCGGGCGGCGTCGAGCTCGCCTGCGACCTGCGCGTATTCACGGGCGGCGAACCAGGGGCGCAGCACCGCGGCGATGGTCTCGCGCAGGCGGTACCGGTCGGCCTCGAAGTTCAGGTCGGCGTCCAGCGCGGTCTCCAGCGCGCCGAACACCTCGCCGGTCTTGGTGACCGAGCACAGCGCCGCCCACTGGCCCTCGGTGAGCGCGACGACCATCACCCGGATGCCGTCACTGCAGGTGAAGTCGACGCCGAAACTGCCGTACACGTGGTTGCCGTGCCGTGGCCGCTCCCCGCCGCGGGCGGCGGCCTCGGACAGCCAGCCCATGTTCGCGACGCCCGCCAGCGCCACGTCGGAGAGCGCGAGCTCGATGAACGCCCCGGCGCCGGTGCGGTCGCGGTCGCGCAGCGCGGCGAGGACGGCAGTCGACACGCTCAGGCCGGTGATGTAGTCCCAGGCGGGCAACACGTGGTTGACCGGCGCGCCGCCCTCCTCCCGCCCGGTGATGCCGGGCAGGCCGACCTCGGCGTTGACGGTGTAGTCGACGGCCGGCCGGCCGTCGGGGTAGCCCTGGACCCGAACGTGGATCAGGTCCGCCCGGCGGGCGGCGAGGACGTCGTTGGCCATCCAGCGGCGCCCGACCACGTTGTCGACGAGGATGCCCTGCTCCGGCCCGGGCGCCGTGATCAGCGCCGTGACCAGCTCCTTGCCCTCGGCAGCGCGCAGGTTGATGGCAGCCGAGCGCTTGGCCTTGTTGAGGGACGTCCAGTAGTAGCTCTCGCCGGTCGGGGCCACCGGCCAGCGCTGGAAGTCGCTGCCGCCGCCGATCGGGTCGATCCTGATCACGTCTGCGCCGAGCTGGGCCAGGGTCATCCCGCCGGTCGGCCCGGCTACGAAGCTCGCGCATTCCACGACCCGCAGGCCGGCGAGTGGCTGCCTGATCATGCGGACCACCCGCGGGTCACCAGGTGTGTCCACGAGTTGTCGGGCACGAGCGGGGTCGTGCCTGGGCTGGCTTCCACGTGCATGCGGGCACCGCCGTCCTGTTCGAGGGAACTGCCGGCCCGGCCCGGTCGAGGCACGTTGCCTGCGGTGACGGATGGGACAGAGCGGCAGCTTTGTAGCACGGGAGCTTTGTATCAGAATTCATCTCTCGGAATAATTCTTTTCGAGTGATCCCTTTGGCGTGGGCTGGATCGTCCGCTTCGAAGCCGAAACGCACGAAGCCGCGGCCCGGGAGGAGCCGCGGCTTCGTGCCGTAGGTCTGCGGTCAGGAGGAGGCGGCGGCGGCGCGGCTCGGCTCGGTCGTGGCCGACACACCGACCCGGCGCTGGCTGGGGACCGCGTTCTCGGTGGTCGCGACAGCCGCGGTGACCCCGACCGGCCCGGTGACCCCGACCGGCCCGGTGACCCCGACCGGCCCGGTGGCCTCGACGGCCCCGGCGGCCTGGGGCCTGCGGACGGGGATGGTGAGGGCGAGCAGGCACGCGGCCAGCGCGGCACCCGCGCCGATGACGAAGCCGACTCGCATGCCGGTGAGCGAGGGCACCGCGCTCGACCCGAAGGCGACGGTCATGTTGGCCAGCACCACGCCGATCACCGCGCTCGCGGTGGACGTCCCGATCGACCGCATCAGGGTGTTGAGGCCGTTCGCCGCGGCACCCTCGGACGCCGGAACCGAGCTCATGATGAGTGCCGGCATCGCCGCGTAGGCGAACCCGACGCCCAGGCTGATCACGGCGGAGACGATGAGGAGCCCCCACGGAGTGCTCATCAGGCCCTGCGCCATGACGTACCCGGCGGTCATGATGCCCGCGCCGGTGACCAGGGAGACCTTGGGTCCGCGAGCCGCGATCAGCCGCCCCGCGAAGGGCGAGGCGACCATCATGACCAGGCCGCCGGGGGCCATCCACAGCCCGGTCGCGATCAGCGACTGCCCGAGGCCGTGCCCGGTCTCCTTCGGCAGCTGCAGCAGCTGCGGCACGATCAGCGACATGGCGTACATCGCGAAGCCGAGCACCATGGAGGCGATGTTCGTGAGCAGCACCGGCCGCTTGCTGGACGTCCGCAGGTCCACCAGCGGGGCCGGGATGCGGGTCTCCCACCAGCCCCAGGCCAGCAGGACGATGACGGCGCCGCCGAACAGCCCCAGCGTGGTGGCGCTCGACCAGCCCCACGCGGAGCCCTTCGACACCGCGAGCAGGAGGGCGGCCAAGCCGGCGGAGAGTGCCACCGCGCCCGGCACGTCGAAGCTGCCCTCACCCCGCACCGGGGATTCGGGGACCACGACCGCGACGAGCGTGATGATCAGTGCGGTCGCCACCAGCGAGCCCCAGAACAGCACGTGCCAGTCGAAGTTCTGCGCGACGATCGCCGCGATCGGAAGCCCCAGCGCGCCACCGATGCCCAGGGACGAGCTCATCAGCGCCATGGCGGGGATGAGCCGCTTCGCGGGCAGCAGGTCGCGCATGATGCTGATGCCCAGCGGGATGATCGCCAGGCCCAGGCCCTGCAGGGCACGCCCGGCGATGACGGGCACCAGGGAGCTGCTCAGCGCACAGATCAGCGAGCCGCCGGCCAGGAAGTAGCCGGAGACGAGCAGCATGCGCCGCTTGCCGAACAGGTCGCCCAGCCGCCCGTACACGGGGTTGGCGATGGCGCCGGTCAGCAGGGTGGCCGTGATGGTCCAGGAGGCGTCCGCCGCGCTGGTGCCCAGCAGGCGTGGCATCACCGGGAGCAGCGGCACCATGAGCGTCTGCATCAGGGCGACGATCACGCCGCTGACGGCGAGGACGGCGACGATCGCGTTGGCGCGGGATGGGTCCTCGGCGACCCCGGAGCCCTTCGGGGGAACCGGCCCGGACCGGCCGGAGACTTCGTTGGACACCATATGCACCCCACAGATAGCTGTACCGTACAACTATGTGTATCACGCACATCGAACGAATGTCCGTATACGACATGGGGGTTCTTGGTCACACTTCGGCGCCTGGACGGGACGGACGGGCGCCGCCGCGGTGTGGCGCGGCGCGGTCCGGCGCGGTCCGGCGAGGCCGAAAATGATCGGTGCTGGCTTGGTGCCTGGCACCTGGTCGGCCGGGCGGCGGCTGGTCAAACCACCGCCCGGCCTTGCACATCGCCCTCAGGCGGTGCCTGGGATCAGGGTTCGGATCACGGCTCGGTCGGGGCGAGGATCCCGTCGACCTCGGCGTCCGTGAGCTTGTAGTTGTAGAAGGTGGTGTAGAACTCCTTGACCTCCTTCTCGATGTCCACGTCGGCGAACTTGTCGGGGTGCAGGGTCTTGGCGACCCACAGCGGCTGCAGCGCGGACTCGGCGCTGCGTGCCGACCAGACGAACACACCGCGCGGGTTGGTGATCACGTGGTGGTTCCTGACCGCGGCGACCTCCGCGAAGCGGTCGTCCTTGAGGATCTCCTCGCAGGTCGTGTGGTCTCGGCAGAAGATGTAGTCCGGGTTCCAGGCGACCACGGCCTCGAGCGTCACGGGCTTCGCGGTGCCGGAGACCGAACCGCCCTCGGTGACGGCCACGCCGCCGCCCTGCCGCGCCCAGACCTCGGCGATCGTCTTGCTGCCGTCGGTGCTCAGCGGGTTGTCCGCGGTGTAGTAGATCTTCGGCCGCTCCGCGTCGGTGAGGCCCTTCGTGCCCTCCGCGGCGCGCGAGATCGTGCCGTCGTAGAACTCGGTGAACTTCTTCGCCCGGGCCGGCGCGTCCCCGCCGAGCACGTCGGCGATGAAGGTGACGCCTTCGGAGAGCTTGTCGGAGTTCGGGAAGCTGGCGACGTCCACGGCCGGGATGCCCAGGTCGGTGATCGTCTTGCGGAGCGTGTCGTTGCCTGCGGTCAGCAGCACCAGGTCCGGCTTCTGCGCGAGCAGGACCTCGGTGTTCACGGTGGTGGTGTCCGTGCCGAAGACCGCGGTCTTCTGCGCGAGCGGCGGGTAGATCTTCTTGAACAGCGGGAGGGTCGTCAGGTTGGTCTGGGTCACGCCGACCTGCCGCTCGATCGCGCCGAGCAGGAAGATGATCTGCGTGACGGCCGGGTAGTTCGTCACGACCCGCATCGGGCGCGACGGCACCTCGACCTTGTTGCCCGACATGTCGGTGACGGTGCGGGTCGTCGGCGCGGCCTGGGTCGCCGCCGGGGCGTCCTTGGTGCTGCCGGTGGTGTCGTCGCCACAGGCGGTCAGGGTGGTGAGAAGGGCCAGCAGCACCGCCGCCAGGAGAGCGGTCAGGCGGCGTTGTTGGAAGCGAATTTCTGACATCTGGTGATCGCAGTCCTCGGATTGGTTCTTCGAGTGGGTTCTTCAACTGGCCCGCGGTAGGCCGGGGACGTCCACCGCGAGCCGCCGGAGCGCAGGCCGTGGCTAGGGACCTCCGCGCTGCGGATGGTTCGACCGCCGTCGGCGGCGACACTGCCGCTGGGCACCTCGACCCGGCCTGACCAGGGCTCCGTCGAGACGCCGCGTCCGCAGATACGGATCGACAGCGCGAATATAGACCGAATATGCGGTACTAGACTCACTGTTTGCTTCAGATCTGCGCCTTCGTTGTGACATGGAGGGTTGTCGTGCTGATGCATGATCTGGTCCAGGTGCTGGCCGCGGACTGCGAGGCGAGCGACGTCGTCCTTGCCCGCCCCGTCGCCGCTCGCGGGATCGGCGTCCGCAGCGAGGGCGAGACGCTGGCCGTCACAGCCGACGGAAGTGTTCTCGGGGAGCTGCTGGGCGGCGCGATCGACGGTCCGGTCCGTGGCGCGGCCGCCAGCCTGATCGCCTCGTCGGACACCGCTCGAGTGGTGCCGATGCACCTTCCCCACGGCGACGCACGCGAGGCGGGGCTCAGCTGCGGCGGGCACGTCGACGTGCTGTTGCAACGCGCCTCGGCCCTTCCCGCCGCCGCGGTCGAGCGGCTGCGGGCGGGATGTCTGGTCGCTCTCGTGACGGACCTCGCCAGCGGGCGGTCGCGTGCCGTCGAACCGGGCAAGCCCGTTCGGGCGCCTGCGTCGGTGTCCGTCTCTGTGCCGGCGTCCGTGTCGGCGTCTGTGCCGGCGCAGGCGCAGCCACCGGACGAGGAGGGCGGGTTCGCCGACACGGTGCGCCGCCTTCTCCTCGCCGGCCGGACGGCGGCGGCCGTCGAGGGGGCGACCGTGGTCGAGCTGTTCGTCCCGACCACCCACCTAGTGCTGCTCGGCGCCGGCGCGCTGGCCGAGGCCATCGCCGCGCAGGCACGGCTGCTGGGGTGGCGGGCGACGACGGTCGGGGTGGCCGCCACCGGGGTCGGCGCGGTGGAGCGGCTGGGCCCCTCCGGTGGCCTGGTGGCGTTCGCGCACGACGCCGCGGTGGACGATCCGGTGCTGATCGCGGCGCTGCGGGCGGGCGTCGGCTATGTGGGCGCCCTCGGCAGCCGCCGGACGCATGCCCTGCGTCTGGAGCGGCTGCGCGCGGCTGGCGTCGACGACGGCGACCTGGCGCGGATCCACGGCCCGGTCGGGCTCGACCTCGGCGCCCGCACCGTGACGGAGATAGCCCTCGCGATCAGCGCCGAGGCACTTGCGGTCCTTACCCGGCGCACTCCGACGCCGCTGCGGGACGGAGCTGGCCCCATCCACCGGTGACGCGGAGCCGTGGTTCCGCGGAGCCGGGTGGGGTGGCGGTTCCGCAGGGAAACGGAACTGTCGTGATCCGGAACTGTGCTGGTCCGGATACCGAATTCATGGTCGGCCGGGACGGCCGCATGGGCGTTCACGACTGCCCGAATTGGTGCGCATGCTGGCCTCGGCCCGAATTTTGGCGATTGCCATAGATCCCTCGGCCTGAATTTTGGCGATTGCCCTAGATCGTGTACTGCCGAGTAAGGTTGTCGTTCGTCGCCGGGAGTACGGGGAACTATCCGTTCCGGCGCGGCTAAGGGCCGCCCAGGAGGTTCCGGGGGGTGCGCCGCCCGGCCGCAGGCGAGGATCGTGTCATCGCGTCGTCGCAGGTAGAGCACCATGTGCAGCCCTGGATCGGACGCACTACTATCTCCCGAAACAACCGAAGTATTTGAAGTATTACGGTTCGTGCTGTGGGGTCCCGGGTGCGGTGCGGGGCTCGATTCAGCCCGCGGCGTCCAGGACGGCGTCGTCCGTGTACCCAAAGGGGGATCTCGTGCGCAGGCACCGAATTGTCGGACGGTTAGGCCTGGCGGCCGCAATCATCGCGGCTGCCGCGACCAGCTGCTCCACATCCGGGTCCGCAGCGGAGGCGAACGGCGCCTGCGACACCCCGGGCATCAGCGCCGACCAGGTCAAACTCGGCCTCGTCTTCTCCAGCACGGGCACCGGGAGCGAGGCGCTCGCCTCGGCCCGCTCCGGGTTCGACGCCAGGATCGGGCTAGCCAACGCGAACGGTGGTATCCACGGGCGCGAGGTCACCTACGTCTGGCGGGATGACGAGAGCACCGGTGCGGTGAACGAGCAGGCCACCGCCGACCTCGTCCACCAGGAGTCCGTCTTCGGGCTGGTGATGGTGACGTCGTCGAACGGCCAGTCACCGGAGACCCTGCAGAAGGAAGGCGTGCCGGTCGTCGGCCTGGCGCAGCCGGACTACGGGAAGTACTCGAACTGGTTCACGGACCTCTACGACCCCTCGCCGGCGACCGTGGCCCGCTACATGCTGGCCCGCGGTGGGACGAAGCTCGCGATCGTGACGACCGGCTCCTCGGACTACGTCATGGGATTCGCCCACAAGTACGGAGCGGAATTCCAGCAGGTCGGGCTTCCCACGGTCGAGGTGATTCCGTTCGAGGCAAGCACTGACAGCCCGAGCCGCATCGCGAAGCGGATCGCCGCGAGCGGCGCGGACGCACTGATCGGCTTCACCACCCTGGACGACTTCGCGCAGATCTCGGCGGCGGTGAAGGCAGCCGATGTGTCGCTGAAGGTCAGCGTGTCCCTGAGTGGATATGACCGCAGCACGCTCAGCCGGCTGGGGCAGCAGCTCGTCGGCGTGTCCTTCCCGGTCTATTTCCACCCCTTCGAGGGCGGCGGCGAGGCGATCGACCGATACCACCAGGCGATGAGCCAGTACGCGCCCGAAACCGCACAACCCGAACAGCAGTTCGCCGTGTACGCATACATCTATGCCGATATGTTCCTGCGCGGGCTGGAGCTTGCCGGCGAGTGCCCGACCCGGGAAGGCTTCATCAGCGCGTTGCGCGAGGTGAAGGACTTCGACGCGAGCGGCCTGATCGAGCCGGTCGATCTCAGCACAAACCAGACGACTCCGCTGCGGTGCAACGCGTTCGTGCAGATCGACCCGACCGGCGCGGCGTTCCAGGTCGTCCAGCCGCGGCTGTGCGTGGACGGAACGACCTGACCGGCTGACCCCGGGCCCCAGGGCGGGGGCGGGGTCGGGGTCGGGCCGCGTCGGGCTGCGTCGGGCTGCGGTCCACGGTTGACGGAACTGGGTGGGTGCCCACATAGTGAGGAGTCCTCACTATGTGGGTCCGGTCAACGCTGGGCCCAGCTATCGACGCTGCCGCCCGAGCCTGCTCGTGGTGGGTGGCGAGCCGGAAGGAGCCCGTATGGGCGATACGCGCCGCCGTGGACCCGACCAGCGGGTGGTCGTCGCCGCACTCTTCGTCGCAACGATGTTCATCACGATCATGGACACCACGATCGTGAACGTGGCGCTTCCGTCGATCGCGCGTGATCTCGGTGTCGCGCCCGACTCGATCGACGAGATCGTGGTCAGCTACCTGGTCAGCCTGGCGGTGGTGATCCCCGCCTCGGGCTGGCTGGCGGACAGGTTCGGGACCCGGCCGGTGTTCCTCGCCGCGCTCGCGATCTTCACCGCGGCCTCCGCACTGTGCGGCCTGGCCGAGAGCGTCCCCGAGCTGGTCGGGTTCCGCATCCTGCAGGGAGTCGGCGGCGGGCTGCTCACCCCGGTCGGCATGGCCATGCTCTTCGGCGTGTTCCCGCCGGCGGAGCGGGCGCGTGCCGCGCGCATTCTCGTCGTGCCCACGGTCATCGCGCCCGCGGTCGGGCCGATCCTGGGCGGGGTGCTGACCGATCAGGCCTCCTGGCACTGGGTGTTCCTGGTCAACATTCCGATCGGGATCGTCGCGTTCGTCTTCGGCGCCCTCTTCCTCGCCGATCATCGGCGGCCGTCCACCGGCGGCTTCGACGTGGTTGGCTTCGTGCTCTCCGCCAGCGGGTTCGCGCTGATCCTCTACGCGCTGTCGGTCGGGCCCACCAGGGGCTGGACCTCGCCGCTGATCCTCACCACCGCCGGAGTCGGGGTCGTCGCGACCGCTGCCACCGTGTGGTGGGAGCTGCGACGTACCCATCCGCTGCTGGTGCTCCGCCTGTTCGGCAACGCGCTGTTCCGCAACGTCAGTCTCACCCTGGGCGCGATGTTCATGGCGTTCATGGCCGTGCTGTTCCTGATCCCGCTGCTCATGCAGACGGTGCGGGGCGCCAGCGCGACGACGTCCGGGCTCGTCATCTTCCCCGAGGCCATCGGAGTGCTGGTCGCGAGCCAGATCTCCGGGCGTCTCTATCCGACGGTGGGCCCGCGCCGGCTGATGATGGGTGGCCTGGCCGTCATCGCCCTGTCGACCCTGGGCCTCGGGCTGCTGGGCGTCGACGCCTCGCTCTGGGCGTTCCGCGCGGTCCTGTTCGTGTTCGGTTTCGGGGCCGGCCTCGTGATGACGCCGGCGCAGGCGGCTGCCTTCGCCACGATCTCCCGCGCGGACAACGCGCAGGCCTCGGCACTGTTCAACGCACTGCGCCAGTTGGCCGCCGCGGTGGGCGTCGCGTTGGTCACGACCGCGCTCAGCCTCGCCAGGCCCGGCGAGACGGGTGGCGGCGCGGCCGCGGGTGACCTCGGCGGCATCTTCCAGTGGGGGTTCTACGTCGCCGCGGCGGTCGCCGCGCTCGGGATCGCGGTCGCCGCCCGCGTCCGCGACGCCGACGCCGTCGCCACCATGGGCCGCCCCGCGGCCTGACCACCTGGGCGCCTGACCACCTGGGCGCCTGACCACCTGGGCGCCTGACTACCTGGGCGGCTGACTACCTGGGCGGCTACCTGGGCGGCTGACTACCTGGGCGGCTGGGCACCTGAGCGCCCGGGCGGCGGTGGCTCAGACTCCGGCGATCTGGTGCAGGCCGGCCCGGACGCGCTGCAGCGACATCTCGCGGGCCGTCATCAGATAGTCGACGACGTCGGCGCGCAGCGCGGTGAACAGGACGTGGGCCAGGTAGTCCGCGTCCTCCTCGGGACGGGCGGCGGCGATCCGCCTGGTCAGCTCGGCGATCCAGTACCGGCTGGAGGCGTTGGCGTAGTAGGCGTTGGGGCCACGGTGCTCGAGCGCCCGGATGAGGGAACGATTGGCCACCACGAAATCCAGCAGCGCGTCGAGGTAGGAGCGCATCGCGTCGGCGGGTGAAGCGCCAGGCCCGAGTGGGGGCGGGCCGTGCTCGACACATTGGCTCAGGGCGTTGACGCGCGGCTGCAGAACTGCTTCGATCAACGCCGTACGGTCGCCGAAGCGCCGGAACACGGTGCCCTTGCCGACACCAGCCGCCTCGGCGATGTCGCTCATGGACACTGTCTCGGTGCCCTCGCGGTCGAACAGGTCCGCCGCCGCGGCCAGGATCGCGGCGCGGTTCCGCGCGGCATCGACGCGCTCCTGCGCGACCAAACCCACGCACCTCCCTCGGCCGGCCCGGCTTCCCGAGGCAGTCACCCGACTCGTACGGTAGCGGTTCCCACCCGCCCCGGGCTCGCTCCGGCGTGGTTGTGATGCGCAGCGCTGTCCCGAGTCAGGATTCCGGCTCGGAAATCCGCCCGGCTCCCTCGATCGTCACGTCGACGAGGTTGCGGTCCCACGGCCACTCGGTGTCCTCCGGTTGGGCCTCACCGAGGTGCGCAGAGGTGAACCCTGTTCCCCGCGCTGCGAATGAACGAGAGTGCCGTAGGCCCGGGTCGGCGATAAAAGAGGATCGATGTCGCGCGCCCGCCGCCCCCGCCGTCGGACCTGAGAAGTCGAAGACTTTCGCAGAATGATGCCGACCGAGATCGGAAATCGAGCGGAGGTCCGTGTTCACGGCTTGAAGATCTGACGGCTGGCTGGCCTGTGGGTGGCTGTACTCCCACACGGTTGTAGATTTATCGGCGGAGTGAACCCCAAGCGGGAGTCTCACAGTTTTGACTGTTGCTGTTTACCGGATTTTTGGCTTTCGGTAATCCCGTCGTCCGATTTTTCGCGGGAATGGCGTCCTACCTTCCAGGTCATGCCTGTGAGTCCTTCTGGTGAAGTGGTTGCATCGGGTGTCCCGGCGAATCTCGCCGAGGATATGACCATTGCCGAGCAGCATGAGTGGCTGCAGACCTACCTCCGCCGCCGCCCGGTCAGCCGCCGCGGCCTGCTGCTCAACGGCCTGGCGGGCGCCGGGGCGGCCAGCCTGCTCGGTACCCCGTTCGGACGGGCCGCCTACGCGGCGACGAACACCGACAGCCCCCTGGTCATCGGTGGCCGGCACACCGCCTTCGGGGCGGACCCGTCCGCGCAGCTACGCCTCGCGGCGCAGCTCTCCCGCAACCCGGGCCGCGGCCGGATCCTCGTCGACTTCGGCACCGACCGCCGCCTCGGGCACACCACCGAGGCCGAGATCCGCCCGCTGCTCTCCCAGGTACCGCAGCTGGACGGCTCGATCTTCTCGGTCGAGCAGTACTACGTCCACGCCGCGTTCGACCGGCTGAGCCCGGGCCGCGAGTACTACTACCGCTTCCGGGTTCCGGGCGGGGCGGCGACGGCCGTGCAGTCCGTCCGCACCGGCCACCGCAAGGGCCGGGGCGGCGGCTCGTTCCGCTTCACGATGATGGGTGACCACGGCTCGAACACCACGCCCGCCGGCGACCCGGCCGGCATGTTCGACGACAACTACTACGCGGCCGCCAACGACCCGACCACCCCGCACGCCACGAACATCACCACCGCCATCGCGCGCCAGGACCCGGTGTTCCACCTGCTCGCCGGCGACATCTGCTACGCCGACCCGTCCGGCGCGGGCCGGCCGCCGGTGCACACCACCGTGGCGGGCACCGTACCGTCCGGCTACGACAACTTCGACCCGACCGTCTGGGACGTCTACCTGGCCGGCATCGAGGTGAGCAGCGCCCGTACCCCGTGGATGTTCGCCACCGGCAACCACGACATGGAGGCGCTCTACTCGTCGCACGGCTACGGCGGCCACCTCGCCCG
Source organism: Parafrankia irregularis (assembly GCF_001536285.1). Taxonomy (NCBI): domain Bacteria; kingdom Bacillati; phylum Actinomycetota; class Actinomycetes; order Frankiales; family Frankiaceae; genus Parafrankia; species Parafrankia irregularis. The sequence goes on from NZ_FAOZ01000004.1 coordinate 462,692, forward strand.
GCTCGACCTGCCGAACAGCGGCCCCAGGGGCTGCCCGAGCGTGTACTCGTTCGTCTACGGCAACGTCGCGGTGCTCTCCCTCGACGCGAACGACGTCAGCTATGAGATCAGGACGAACACCGGCTACTCGGGCGGCGCGCAGACGTCCTGGGTGGAGCGGACGCTGAAGGCCTACCGCAACGACCCGGACATCGACTTCATCGTCTGCTTCTTCCACCACTGCGCCTACTCGACGACGCTTCAGCACGCCAGCGACGGCGGCGTCCGCGCGGCGTGGTCCCCGCTGTTCGACAAGTACTCCGTCGACCTCGTGATGCAGGGGCACAACCACCTGTACGAGCGCACCGACCCGATCCGCGCCGCCGCCCCGACCCGGGAGGCCCCCGACGGCTCCACGATCGAGCCGGCCAGGGACGGCACCACCTACATCACCGCCGGCAGCGCCGGGCGCCCCCGCTACGCGTTCCAGGCCGGTGAGCCCGAGTCCTACCGCGGGCACATCGTCGCGGGCTCGAACGTCGTCCCGAACAGCTACGCCTGGCAGTCCGACGGCACGAAGCTGACCGAGTCCATCAGCTGGTCGCGGACCAGGTTCGACAACTACGCCTTCGTGGCCATCGAGTCGGACCCGGGCCGGCCGGGCGGCACCTCGACGCTGACCGTGCGCGGCATCGACGAGTACAGCAAGGAGTTCGACCGGGTCGTCCTGCGCCGCTCGGTCCCGCGTGCCGGGCACTACGGCCACCGCTGAGCTGCTGAGCCGCTGAGCCGTCGTGTCTCCCGCCCTCGTGCCGGTGCGGCGTCAAGCCCTGCGGAACGGGGCGGCGAGCTGGCCGATCCAGTCCGCGGGAAGCGCCCGGCCGATTCCGTATTTGGCGGGCATCGAGCGCGGGAGATACGCGGTGCGGAACAGCCAGTCCCAGATGGACAGCACCGCGCCGTAGTTGCGGTTCACGGCCGCGGGCTCGTCGGCATGATGCCAGTGGTGGAAGGCGGGGGTCACGAACACGGCGCTGAGCGGCCGAAGCGTGATCCGGGTGTTCGCGTGCGCAAGGAACGGAAAGTAGAACTGGAATACCAGGAATGCCGCCGAGAACTTCAGGTCGAAGCCGATCGCATACACGGGAACGACCGTCACGACCAGATTGATGATCTGGTCGAGTGGGTGGCCCCGGCTGGTGGAGAGCCAGTCCAGACTGGTGCTTGAGTGGTGCACCGAGTGCAGCCGCCACAACAGCGGGATCTCGTGGAGTGCACGGTGGCCCGCGTAGTTCGCCAGGTCGGCGAGAAGGACCAGGACGACGAACTGGACCCAGCCCGGCCGGCTGAGCACATAGTCGCGCAGGGCCGGCGGGACGGCCGCGTGCAGCGCCGGCGCGATCAGGTTGAGCGTCAGCACCGCGACGATCGTTATCGGCAGGCGGTTGGCGAAGCTGTGCACCACGTCGACGAGCCAGTCCCCGCGTGGTGGCCGGCGTACCAGCGGGACGAACTGTTCGAGCGGGATGAAGAGCAGTGCGCAGATCACGAAGCCGACCAGCAGCTGGGGTCGTTCCAGCACCCCGGCGAGGACCGCGACGGCGGTGGCTCCTACCGCTGCCACCTGTGTCAGCCGCCCGGCACGGGGCTCCCGGGCCGGTGTGACCGGCCCGGGAGACGAGACGGACGGGCCTGGGCCGGGGAATGCCGGAACGGATGATGCGGTCGACATCGTCGTCCTTTCAGCGAGCCTTTTCCGTCTCATGTCTGTCGAGTGCCGTAAAGCGCAGGCCGGAGCCGACGGTGGAAAAGGCTCAGTTCTTCGGCATGCCCGCCCGTCACCGCGGGATGCGGTGTGCCTACTTGAGGACGATCACGATCGGGCCGCCCTTGATCGGGCCACCGACGCCGCCGCCGATCGGAATCACACCGGCGTCGGAGGTCGCGCCGCTGAACCAGCTGGTGTGGGAGGCGGAGAGCGCACCACCGGCCAGACCGGCGGCCAGGGCCGCGACCAGGATCGCGCGGCCGGCGGAACGCTGCAGGAACGTGTGGGCAGTGGCCATTTCAATTCCTCTCTCGAAGAGCGTGTGCTGTCCTCGGGTGCACGGGTCAGTCGGCGGGCCGGATGATGATCGGGCCGGTCTTGAGCGTGCCGCCGTTGCCAATCCCGATCCGCACGAGTCCGGCGTCGGAGGTCGCGCCGTCGAACCAGCCCGGGTGCGATGCGGACAGCGCGCCGCCGGCAATGCCGGCCGCGAGGGCGGCAATGAGGACAGCGCGGCCCGTGGAGCGCTGCAGGAATGTGTGGACCGCCGTCATGTGAATCCCCTTTCGCCTGCGGAGCGAGACGCCGGGAGTAATTTCGCGGGCGCCCGCGCCGACTGAGAACATCCCGTGGCCGGGCGGCCATGGGGACTTTGCGGCCGGTCAGCACGGTAATCCGTTCCGGCTCGGATGAAGGCTAGGCCGCGATGCTTTCCGCGTACAGGCGGAAGTGCGGTTGCCGGTTACCCGGAAATCAGGATGCGGGTAGGCCGGTCACGTGACGGGGGGCCCGCGCGATGCGAGTATGTCCCGACGCGGCGGTGGCACCGGTGGCACCGGTGGCACAGGGGCACCAGGGGCCCGGCCCTGGGCGCGAGGCGTGGCTAGGAGCGGAGCATGCAGGCAGGTGACCTTCCCGACGGCGGAGCGGCTCCGGTCGTGACCGAGCGATGGGGGATGACGATCCCGCTGCCGGACAGCCCGCTGCCGGACCTGCCGGCGCTGTGCACCCGGCTCGCCGACGCCGGCTACACCGATGTCTGGTCGTCGGAGGCCACGGCGGGGGACGGCGTCATCCCGCTGGCGCTGGCCGCCGCCGAACCGCGCCTACGCCTGGGCAGCGCGATCCTGCCGGTGTACACCCGCGGCCCGGCGCTGCTGGCCCAGACCGCCGCGACGCTCGCCGCGGCCGCACCCGGCCGGTTCGTGCTGGGCCTCGGCACCTCCTCCAACGTGATCGTGTCGAACTGGAACTCCATCCCTTTCACGAAGCCGTACCAGCGGGTTCTGGACACCGTTCGGTTCCTGCGCGCCGCCTTCGCCGGCGAGAAGGTCGACGAGGAGTTCCCGTCGTTCACGATCCGCGGGTTCCGGCTCGGGATCACTCCGCCGGCACCGCCGAAGATCATGGTGGCGGCGCTGCGCCCGCGGATGCTGGAGCTCGCCGGCCGCGAGGCGGACGGGGTCATCCTCAACTGGCTCTCGCCGCAGGACTGCGACACCGTCCTGCCACACGTGCACAAGCATCGCCCGGACGCCGAGGTGGTCGCCCGGATCTTCGTCCACGTGCACGACGGTGACCCGGCGCAGGCCAGGGCCCGGCTGCGGCCGTTGATCGCCGCGTATCTCACGGTGCCGGTGTACCGGCAGTTTCACGTCTGGCTGGGCCGCGAGCAGGCGCTCGCCGGCATGTGGCAGGCGTGGGAGGCCGGTGACCGCCGCGCCGCGCTGACCGCGATCCCGGACGAGGTGGTGGACGACCTGATCGTGCACGGGACGGTCGAGCAGTGCCGGGCCCGCCTGCGGCGCTACGTCGAGCACGGTGTGACCACCCCCGTCCTCGCGCTGACGAACACCGGCCCGAACCTTCCGGACGTCATGTCCGCCCTCGCCGCCCGCTGACACCCGCCCGCTGACACCCGCCCGCCTGCATCCACCCGCCGTTCTACTCGGGGACGAGCATCACCTCGCGTTTGACGGTGCGGACGACCGGAGCGGTCTCCACGTCACGAACGGTGGGCAGCGCGCCGATGCGCTGGGTGAGGTAGCGGAACAGGCCGGCGCCGTCCTCGCATACGGCCACCGCCACGAGGTTGGTGGGCCCGGTCGTCGCGGCGGCGAAGACGATCTCCGGATGGCTGGCCATCGCGGTCCCGACGGCGATCAGGTCCGCGGGTGCGACGGACAGCCACATCCGGGCCGCCACGTGTGGCCCGATGATGTCGAAGGAGACGTCCACGTCGAAGTACAGGGCGCCGAGCGCGCGCAGCGCCTCCAGCCGGCGCCGAACCGACGACTCCGAGCGGCGAAGCGTGGTCGCGAGCTCCGCGTGGGAACGACGGCCGTCGAGGGCGAGGGCCGTGATGAGCTCACGGTCCTCCGGTTCGAGCGCGGAGCCGGCGGTTTCGGCGGGCTCGCTCGTCGCGGCGGCGAGCAGCGCGACCTGCTCGTCGCTCAGGACCCCCAGGCGCACCCACTCGCGGCCGCCGGCATAGCCGGCCATCGCGCCCGCGAAGTAGTGGATCACCTGCTGGGCGGTGATCGACTGGACCTGCGCGGTGCGCGGCAGCTTGTGCAACAGCAGCGCGTTGTGCTCCTCGGCCGTCCAGGACCGGATGTTGCAGGAGATCTCGGTGCCGGCGGAGAGCAGGTGCACCCAGGACGTGTCGGATCTGCGGGCAAGCGCGTCCGCGACCGCCCGGACCGCGTCCGGGACGCAGCGTAGTCGGATCATCCAGTGGCCGTGCCCGAACTGGTGGGTGTTGGGGACGCCGAAGACCCGCAGCGCGCCCGCGGCGACCATCCGCCGGTAGCGCCGGGCGACGGTCTGGTCGGCGACGCCCAGCGCCGCGCCCACCCGGCTGAAGGGGGCCCGCCCGTCGATCTGCAGTGCCTGCACGATCTGGCGATCGAGCTCGTCAAAGATTGCGGATGCCACCGCTGAAGGCTACTGCGATGTCGAGATCCAGCGAATCCAGAGGTCGTCAGGTCGGGTGGTGTGCTCCCTGCCGGATCGTGGACCGACCGCCGGTCATCCCCGGTGCCGCGACGACGAGTCGCGACGACGAGTCGCGACCAGGACAGGAGAGCCATGCGTAAATGGCTGCCGCTGGTGGCGATCTGCCTCGGCACGTTCATGCTGCTCGTCGACATCACGATCGTCACGGTGGCGCTGCCCGACATCGCCACCAGCCTCGACGCCTCGTTCTCCGACCTGCAGTGGGTGATGGACGTCTACGCCCTCGCCCTGGCCGCGCTGCTCCTCGGCGCCGGCGCGATCGCCGACCTGCGCGGCCAGCGCAGGGTCTATCTCGGTGGCCTGATCCTGTTCGCGGTCGCGTCGCTCGCCTGCGGGCTCGCACCGGGAGCGGGGACGCTCGTCGTCGCCCGCGGCGTGCAGGGCATCGGCGGCGCCGCGATGTTCGCCACGACCATGGCGCTGATCGCCAGCACCTACCGCGGCCGTGACCTCGGTGTGGCGTTCGGGATCTGGGGCGCGGTGAACGGGGCGGCCGCGGCCATCGGGCCGGTGCTCGGCGGCCTGCTGACCGAGCACGTGAGCTGGCGGGCGATCTTCCTGGTCAACCTGCCGGTGAGCGTCGCCGCCGCGGCCCTCACGCTGGCCGTCGTCGGCGAGTTCCGCCGGCCGGACGGCCCGCGGGTCGACCTGGCCGGAACCGTTACGTTCACGGTCAGCGCCGCGGCCCTCGTCTACGGCCTGATCCGCGCCGGTGAGCACGGCTGGGGCTCCGCCGGCACGCTGGGACTGTTCGCGCTGAGCGCCGTCGCGCTCGTGCTCTTCCTCGTGGTCGAGTCCCGCATCCCCCACCCGCTGCTGGAGCTTGGGCTGTTCCGCCGCGGCGGCTTCGTCGCCGCGCTCATCGCCGGCCTCACCCTGTCCGCCGCCGCGTTCTCCGTGCTGACCTTCACCTCCGTCTGGCTGCAGGCGGTGCTCGGCCACGGGCCGGTCCGGGCCGGCCTCGCGATGCTGCCGATGGCGCTGGCCGCGTTCGTCGTCGCCGGACTCGGCGGTCGCTTCCTGCACGCGGCGTCGCCCCGCCTGACCATCGGCGTCGGCATGCTGCTGGTCGGCGCCGGTTCGGTGGCGCTGAGCCGCCTGGACGCCGGTTCCGACAGTGGCAGCCTCCAGCTCGGCCTGCTCGTCACCGGTATCGGCGTGGGCCTGGCCATTCCGGCGCTCAGCGCGGCGGCGATGTCGGCGGTGCCCCCGCAGCGCGGCGGGATGGCCGCGGGCGCGCTGAACACCTTCCGCCAGCTGGGATTCGCACTCGGTATCGCCGTGTTCGGGCTGCTGTTCCACAACGGCATCCGCGACCAGCTGAGCGGGCACGTCGCCAATCCGGACACGGTGGCCGCCGCGATCGGCCAGGGGCAGGCCGCCCGGGACGTCCCCCCGGCCGCGCTGAGCGCCATCCGGGCCGCCGTGCCGACCTCGCTCGGCGATGTCTACCTGATCGCGGCGATCGTGGCCTTCACCGCCGGTATCGCCGTGTTCATACTCATGCCGCGGGCCGTCGCCCACCTGGCCGAGAACGCCCAGCCCGCTGACGGTCATCCCGCTGATGGTCGTTCCGCTGCCGGTCGTCCCGATGACGGGCAGTCTGCCGACGGGCAGTCGGATGGCGCACCGCGGGACACCGACCGGCCGGTCACCCACGCCGACATATGACTCGGATCCGCCGACCGGCCGACCGGCCGACCGCAGTTTCTCCATCCGCCGGGCGTGGCCGAAGCGGCCCGTCTCGCTGTCGCGGATTGGCGCCGATCAGGATCTCCAGTCGGTCGCCGGGGAGGTTCGCATTCCACGAACGCGGCCAGACCTCCGAGCGCCCGGTACTCCGGTACCCGGTAGGCCGGTACCCCGGTTTGGTGAGTCGCAAGAGTGAACGATTTTGGTCGCCCCGACGACCAAAATCCTTCTTTCTTGCGGGGCGCCAGGCAACCCTCTGCCCCTTTTGCCGCTCTTGAGGTGAATTACTGGAAGCGCATGCCGGTGGCCCGGATCCGCCGCGTCTCAGGATTCTGCTACGGGCTCCAGAACCACAGAATTCTGCATTCTTCGCTGCCGCTGCTTTCGTGCGAGGGGAAACGTGATTCTGCTGCAGACCGAGGGCGACCAAAAACCTCAACTGTTCGGGCCGACCTCAGTCCGAACATCCGGTGATCATCGAAAGTCCGCCCGGGTGCGGGCTTGAGGCGGAGGTCCCGGCCGGAAGCATGTGCTAGAATTCCTTCCACACGGGTGTAGAAGTTCCTGAATTCCCGCGACAGTACAGAGTGACCTCTGGTCTGCGCCGGCAGATGGCAGAAGTGGCGTCGAATATTCGCCCGCGCGTCACCTTGCCCCGGCCGCGGGTGAAATCGACGGAATGTATTTGCCGGCACGTCGCCGATTGCCTACTGACCGCACCGGACGATCTCCCTAACCTGGCTCTCCTTGGAAGCAGATCGCTGCTTCCTCCCGGATTGCTCCCGGAGGTCCGCCAGTGTCCGTACCTGCTGGAATCAGGCACCCGCGCCTGGTGTGGGCTGTGCTCGCCGTCGTCGTGGCCCTGGCCGCGTCGTTCGGCGTGTGGCGTGCCGCGCCCGCCCGCGCGGCGTCGCTGCCCGCGCCCGATCACGTGGTTGTCGTGGTGCTGGAGAACCACGCCTACTCCCAGGTCATCGGCAGCTCCAGCGCCCCGTACATCAACTCGCTGAAGACCGGCGGCGCGAACCTGACCGCGTCCTACGGAATCACCCACCCCAGCCAGCCCAACTACATGGCCCTGTTCTCCGGTGGCACGCAGGGCATCACCGGTGACAGCTGCTACACTGTCGGGTTCAGCAGCGCGGCGAACCTCGGCTCCGAGCTGATCGCCGCCGGCAAGACCTGGGCCAGCTACAACGAGGGCCTGCCGTCAACCGGTTCGACGGTCTGCACGAACAGCTCGACGAAGTACGCCCGCAAGCACAACCCGTGGTTCGGGTTCAGCAACGTCCCGACCAGCACCGCCTACCCCTTCACCTCGTTCCCGACGAACTACGCGAACCTGCCGAAGGTCTCGTTCGTCGTGCCGAACCTCTGCAACGACATGCACGACTGCTCGGTTTCCACCGGTGACACCTGGGTGCAGAACAACCTCGGCGCCTACGCCACCTGGGCCAGCACCAACAACAGCCTGCTCATCGTCACCTTCGACGAGGACAACCTGCTCAGCGGCAACCGCATCCCGACCGTGATCTACGGCCAGCACGTCACCGCGGGCAGCTCCTCGTCCACCACCTACAACCACTACAACATGCTGCGCACCCTGGAGGACCTGGCCGGTCTGACGACGCACGCGGGCAGTGCCGCGAGCGCCTCGGACATCACCGGCATCTGGAGCTAGGCGACCGTGTATCTCGCGGACGCGCGCAGCGTCACGAAACCTGCCGGCCCGGGTTCCGACCCGGGCCGGCAGGCCTCCACCAGCCATGAGCATGGCCGCGAACATCGCCGTGGACGTCGCCCGGCCAGCGTCTCGCTCGCGCGGGTGGTGCCGGGCACGGTCCTCATCCTGGGAACCGTCAGCCTGGTCACCGACATCTCGGCGGAGATGGTCACTGCCGTCCTGCCGCTGTACCTGGTGACGGAGCTCGGCCTCTCGCCGCTCGGGTTCGGCCTGCTCGACGGCCTCCACAACGGGGTCAGCGCCGTGGTCCGGCTGGTCGGCGGCCACCTCGCCGACCGCGGCCGGCGGTACAAGGCGACCGCGGCGGTCGGCTACGGCCTTTCCGCGCTGTGCAAGCCGGCACTGCTCGCGGTGCACGGCATGACGTCCATCGGCCTGGTGCTCGCGGTGGACCGGACCGGCAAGGGGCTGCGGACAGCGCCTCGCGACGCGATGATCTCCCTTGCCTCGCCGGCCGGTACCCAGGGCCGTTCGTTCGGCGTGCACCGCGCGATGGACACGGCCGGCGCACTGATCGGCCCGATCATCGCGTTCTTCATCATGCGCACGACCGTCGACGGATTCGACGCGGTGTTCACGGTGAGTTTCTGCGTCGCCACGACCGGCGTCGTGATCCTGCTGCTTTTCGCGCCGGGCCGTGACCGCAGCCCGGCCCTCGCAGAGCAGGTTCCCGACGCCGCCGAAGCCGCCGAAGCCGACAACGTCTCCACCCGCGCCGCGCTCGGGCTGCTGCGCGTCCGTGAGCTGCGCCGGCTGACGAGCTGCGCCGCGCTGCTCGGCCTGGCGACGGTCAGCGATTCGTTTCTGTATCTGCTGCTGCAGCACGCCCTCGGCGTCCCCGACGAGTGGTTCCCCCTGTTGCCGATCGGGACGGCGACGGCATTCCTGCTGCTTGCGGTTCCGATCGGGCAGGCAGCCGACCGCTTCGGCAGCTGGCGGGTCTTCCTCGCCGGCCACGGTGGCCTTCTGGTGGCCTACGGGCTGCTGCTGTCCCCGGTGCACGGCGACTGGCTGCCGATCGTGGTGCTCCTGCTGCACGGTTCCTTCTACGCGGCCACCGACGGGGTGCTCATGGCCGCCGCGGCGGTCTCGGTTCCGGCACCGCTGCGCTCCAGCGGCCTGGCGCTGGTCCAGACCGGGCAGGCCGTGACCCGTTTCGCCTGCTCCCTGCTGTTCGGCGCCGCCTGGACGGCCTGGGGCGACCGAACCGCGCTCGCCGCCGCCGCGATCGCCCTCACGGGCTGCGTCGCACTGAGCGCCTTCCTGCGCCCCGAAGCGACAACGAGCCCCGAAGCGAGAACGAGCCCCGAAGCGACAACGAAGGGACTACCGGCAAGATGAGCACACGTGGCCGGCTGGCGCTGCTGTTCGTCGCGATCCTCGCGCTCGGCGGGGTCGCCGTGGGCTCGGTGGTACGTGCATCCGCCCGAGCGGACCAGCGGGACCACCAGCAGGACGGCGGTCCGCCGGTGACCGCAGGGCGGGTCACACTGAGCGTGGCGGACGACGCGCCGCAACAGCAACAGCAACAGGACCGGCAACGGCAGGGCCAGCAGGACGAGCACCGGCAGCAGGACGAGCACCGGCAGCAGGGCCAGCAGGGCCAAGACCGGCAGCAGGGCCAAGACCGGCAGCAGGGCCAGCAACAGCGCCTGGTGTTCCGGAACATGCTGTGGGGGCCGCACCGCGACGAGCTGGTATCCGTGCCGGCCGCGCGGCCCGCCGGCGCGCGGACCGCGTCCGGAGTGCACTGCCTGCGGTTCTACGCCGCCGGCGGCGGCGGCATCTGCCTGCAGCAGGTGTCGGGTGTGCTGCAGGACACCTACCGCGCCGTGGTCCTCGACGCGAACCTGCACGAACGGCGCCACTTCGCGCTCACCGGCATCCCGACCCGAGCCCGGGTCTCGGCCAGCGGCCGCATGATGGCCTGGACGGTCTTCGTCAGCGGTGACTCGTACGCCGGCGGAACCTTCTCCACCCGCACCTCGATCGTCGACACCCGCACCTGGACGCTGGTCCAGTCCCTGGAGGAATACCAGGTGATCAAGGATGGCGCTCCGTACCGCAATGTCGACATCAACTTCTGGGGTGTCACGTTCGCCGACGACGGCCATTTCTACGCCACTCTCGGCACCGGTGGAAAGACCTACCTGGTTCGGGGGGACGTCCAGGCGAAGACGGTGACGACGCTGCGGGAGAACGTCGAATGCCCGTCCCTCTCCCCGGACGGCACCCGGCTCGCCTTCAAGAAGCGCATACCGGACGCACCCGCCGACGCACCGTGGCACGAGTACGTCCTCGACCTGCGGACCATGCGCGAGACGCCGCTCGCCGAGCAGCGCAGCGTCGACGACCAGGCTGTATGGCTCGACGACCACACCGTCGCCTACGCCCTCGCCGGGGACTACGGCTCCGACCTGTGGACCGTCCCCGCTGACGGCACCGGCAGCTCCACCCGGCTGGCCACCGCCGCGCTCGCCCCAGCGGTGATCGGCTGATCAAATCCTGCCACTGCCACTGCCACTGCCACTGCCACTGCCACTGCGTCGCGGAATCCCGAGCCCCGGGCCGCCGCTGTGTAATTGTCGTCAAGCAAAAAATGAGGATTTCGGCTGTTGGAGCCACCGAAATCCTCATTTCTTGCGGATCGTTAAGCGGCCCTACACCCCTTTAATCTTATTTGTCATGAATTAATGGCGATGGTGATGGCGGTACAGGATCCGCGGTGTGCGCGGCTCGACGCCCTGGGTTGTAGGCGGCGGTCAGCCAGGAGGCCGGTTCGCCGTCGCCGTCGCGGCTACTGCGGATCGCGGCTACTGCGGATCGCGCTTACCGCGGATCGCGGTGACGAGACGCTTCGCCACCTCGACGAGGTCGCGGCCTGGGGCGGACGCGAGCACCTCGGCCATCAGGGTGACGTCCTTGGCGAGGGTCGGGCCGGCGGGGGAGTCGGCGACGGCGGCCAGCGAGCCGGCGCGCAGGCGTACCCCGGAGCCCACACCGGACGAGCTGCTCGTCAGCAGGACCGACGCGAGGCCCTCGAGGTCCAGGCCGAGTGACCGCCCGGCCGTCATCGCCTCGTCGGCGAGCACGATCTGCGCGGCGAGCAGGGTGTTGTTGATGAGCTTCGCCTGTGAGGCCGCGCCGACGTCACCCAGGTGCACGACCTGGTTCGAGAACGCCGCCAGCAGTCCGGTGACGTCGGCGAGCGCCGCGGCGTCACCGCCGATCATGACGGTGAGCTCCCCGGTGAGGGCGCGTGGCGCGCCACCACTGACCGGGGCGTCCAGGACGCGCAGGCCGTGCCCCGCGGCCCGTTCGGCGATGGCCCGGATCTGCGCCGGTGACACGGTGCTGTGCACGAGCACGACGGTTCCCGGCGCCGCGTTCGCGGCGAGCCCTTCCGGGCCGAACAGGACCTCCTCGACGCCCGCCGCGTCGAACACGCAGATCCCGACCGCCTCGACCCGCGCGCCCAGCAGTGCCGGCGTCGCGGCGACGGTGACGTCCAGCCCGGTGAACGGTTCGAGCGACGCCGGCCGGCGGGCGTAGAGGGTGAGCTCGTGCCCGGCGGACCGGAGCCGCTGTGCCATCGGCAGCCCCATGCTGCCGAGGCCGATGAAACCGACCTTCACGCCGCTAGAGCTTACGGGCGATCGCGCCGTACATGAACACCTCGTTGTCGCTGTACCCGGCGGCGTCGGCGTCGGGGTGCCAGCGGTGGACGAGGACGACGCCCGGGTCGAGGATCTCCAGCCCGCGGAAGAAGCCTTCGACCGTGGCCTTGTCCCGCGCGGTCATCGGGATGCCGTTGCCGCGGTACGCGGCGACCCCACGCTCCACCGCTTCGGGCGCGTAGTCGCCGGTGGCCGTGGAGAGCGCGAGGATGCTGCCGGGGGCCAGCGATGCCACGAGCGTGTCGATGACGTGCTGGATGAGCGCCTCGTCCGGGATGAACTGCACGAGCGCGATCAGGCTGAGCGCGACGGGCTGGCTGAGATCGAGGGTGGAGGCGAGCTGCTCGGACTTCAGGATGCTTTCCGGGTCCGTGAAGTCGGCGTCGAGGTAGGCGGTGCGGCCTTCGGGGGTGCTGGTAAGCAGGGCCCGGGCGTGCACCAGGACGATGGGGTCGTTGTCGACGTAGACGATCCGTGACTCGGGGGCGGCCTTCTGGACGACCTCGTGCAGGTTCGGCGTCGTCGGGAGCCCGGTGCCGATGTCGAGGAACTGCCGGATGCCGTGCTCGGTGGCCACGACATGGGCCATCCGGGCCATGAAGTTCCGGTTCGCCCGCATGGATCGCGACAGGCCCGGCATCATTTTCTCGGTCTGGTCGCCCGCCGCGCGGTCGGCCGGGAAGTTGTCCTTACCGCCGAGGATGTAGTCGTAGACCCGCGCCGAGTGCGGTACGTCGGTCTTCAGATCGACGTTGGCCGGCGCCCAGTTCGGTGCTCCCCGGCTGGCGCCCCACTTGGCGTCGTCGCGGTCAGTCACGACTACCCCTATCTCCGATATTGCCCACTTGCTACTTGTGACAGCTTCTTCAGCAGACTCTCGCACCCCCTGTCCGGGGGGTGTCACATGGGGGTGCCACGGCGGGAAGCGCAGGTCGGTGACCACGCGAAAGTCGCCCGGTCGGTTAGTCGTGAAATGGCCGCTGACCAGGCGTCTTCGCTTTTCGGCGCGCACACCGGTCAACAGCCCGTAACGGCTCAACAGCCCGTAACGGCTCAACGCCCCGTCAGGACTCGACAGCCGGTAACGGATCAGCGGCCGGTAACGGATCAGCCCAGGTCCAGAGGCGTGGGCACATACCTGGTCGTCGGGCGTCCGGGAGTGAGGACGAGCTCGGTTCCCGGCTCACCGGTCCGCAGCAGCTCGACGACGGCGGCGGCCACGTCGTCGGCGGTGAGCATGGGGACGCCCGCGGCGCGGAACTGATCGCGCGCGGGGGCCGTCAGCGGAGTGTCGACAAGACCGGGGCAGACGGCGCCGAGCCGGATGTTCTCCCGGGACAGCGGTCCGGACAGCGCCCGGACCAGGCCGATCACCGCGTGCTTGGTCATCGTGTAGATGGGGTCCTGCTCGACGCCCCGCAGCGCCGCGTGGGAGGCGGTCACGACGATCGAACCGCCGCCGCGGGCGCGCATCGCCGGTAGCGCGCCGCGAAGCCCGTAGACCACCGAATGCTGGTTGACGCCGACCACGGCCTGGTAACGGTCCAGGTCGAGGGTGGCCGGGTCCTTGTCGGCACAGTTGTGCCCGGCGTTGAGCACCAGCAGGTCCAGCCGGTCACCGGCCGCGGCGACCATCCGCAGCGACAGGTCGGGGTCGGTCAGGTCTCCCACCACCGCCTCACCGCCTATGGACGCGGCGACGTCGGAAACGGCCTGGTTGCGGTCGACAAGCACACAGTGCACGCCCGAGGCGGCCAGCAGGCGGGCGGTGGCCTCTCCGATGCCGCCCGCGGCACCCGTGATGATCGCGACCTCGCCCATGCGCCCCACTCCGTCCGGTCCGGCCATGCCCCTGATCCAGTCAACTGTTTACCTGCACTGGAGTCGGCGGCTCAACCGGTCGGCTAGGCGGTCGAGCGGTTTGGCTACGGCTTGCGGGCGATCGCGCCGTACATGTAGACCTGGCTGTCGGCGAGGGCGGCCGCCTCGGCGTCGGGGTGCCAGCGGTGGACGAGCACGACACCCGGGTCGAGGATTTCCAGCCCGCGGAAGAAGCCTTCGACGGTGCTCCTGTCCCGCGCGACCATCGGAATACCGCTGGCGCCGTATGCGGCGACGCCGGCGGCTATCTCCTCGGGGGCGGAGTCGGCCGTGACGGTGGACAGCGCCAGGAGGCTCCCCGCCGGAAGAGGAGCCATCAGCTGGTCGAGGACGTCCTGCACGATCGCGTCGTCGGGGACGAACTGCAGGATCGCGATCAGGCTGACCGCGACGGGCTGGTCGAGGTCGAAGGTCGAAGCGAGCTGCTCCGACTTCAGGATGCTCCGGGGATCGGTGAAGTCGGCGTCGAGGTAGGCGGTGCGGCCTTCGGGGGTGCTGGTGAGCAGGGCCCGGGCGTGCACGAGGACGATGGGGTCGTTGTCGACGTAGACGATCCGTGCGTCGGGGGCGACCTTCTGGACGACCTCGTGCAGGTTCGGCTCGGTCGGCAGCCCGGTGCCGATGTCGAGGAACTGCCGAATGCCGTGCTCGGCGGCCACGACATGGGCCATCCGGGCCATGAAGTTCCGGTTCGCCCGCATGGATGTCGGCAGGTTAGGCATGCTCCGGGTGAAATCTCCGGCCGCGGCCCGATCTGCCGGGAAGTTGTCCTTACCGCCGAGGATGTAGTCGTAGACCCGCGCCGAGTGGGGGACGTCGGTCTTCAGGTTGACGTTCGGCGGAGTCCACCCCGGTGCCAGCGAGGTACTACCCCAGTCGGCATCGTCGCGGTCAGTCACGACTACCCCCACCTCTGATATCAGCCGCCCTCGACGGTGGCGTTTGCTTGCTAGCACTTTCCCACCACCCCATCGCGGCAATCGGACAGGGTAGGACATTCGGACCACTTTGGCTGACGCGAACATACCTGTGAAGAGGCCGGCGCAGGCCCCGATCCGCCCGCGCGCCGTGGTCTTTGCCCAGGTAGCGGCGTTCGGAGGGTGGGTGGGACGCGGCATGGCCGCTCGGCGCCGGTTCTCCGGGGTATTTCGACGAGGAGCGACAGGGTCTTTGGTCCTGTAGGCGGCGTCGGGAAGTTCACTGCAGTGCGCAGCCCGGCAGAGCCGGCCTTACCGGCGACCAGCAGGGCGACCAACAGGCCCAGCGTGGTGCGGCCGGCATCAGGCGGCCCCGGCCCGCGGTATCCGTCGGCCCTGCCTACCGGCTTTTACCTACCGGCCCTGCCGCCCCAGACAAGGCCGCAGAGAAGGCCCAGGACAAGAGTCGCCAGGGCCACCACCAACGCCAGCAGCGACTCCGCGCCGGCCGCCGGCCACGCCCAGCTCCTGGCCTGCCCGTTGACCTGTGCGCCCAGCGAACTGGTGACGACCGCCACGGTAACCGGGAACAGGGACGAGGCCTGGGCGCCGACGATCGCCACACCGACCAGTGAAAGACCTATGTACCCGGCCATGTTGCGGCCCGCGGCGAACCCCTGGTCATTGAGCCCCGTCACCTGGAGCAGGGTTCCCGCCAGCATCCCGATCGCCGCGGTCATCACCATCACCGCGCAGTCGAGCCACCGCGTGGGCCGTGTACCGGTCAGCTCGAGGCCGTCGCGTCTGGACAGGCAGTAGGAGACCACGCTCGACGGGGCCAGCGGGAGCAGGAGCATGACGGGGAGCCGCAGGCTGGAACCGCCAAGGAGGCTCGGGACCGGAAAGGCCGCGTCACCCACCAGGAGCACGGCGACGAGCGAGCCCACCACGACGGAGAAGTGCATCGTGTAACCACGGTTGCGCCACCACCAGATCACGCGTACCCGCCGGTGGTGACTGGACGGGCCCCGAGATCAGAGCGTCCGCGCCTCGTGGGGTCAGGTGCCATCGGTGCCCCCGAGCGGTCGGCAGTCCCGTACCAGCGCAAGTGTCCGCTCGTATTCTTCCCGTTGGTGGGAGACAGGGCTTCCCGCCCGTTCGTGGAGATATGTCAGAACGTCCACCGGGTAGGCATCGGCGACATACTGCTCCGGAACGCCCACCTGGAGCGCCAGCCAGGCCTGCAGGTAGGGCACCGCGAGCGACGACGATGCCGTCCGCATGCTTTCCCAGGGCGGCAGCTGACGGGGTGGGCGACCCGGCTCGCATTCCGGCGGACGCGGAACCACCGCGCGAGCGAGCGCCAGTCGGACCTCGGCGGCGTCCGCGTCGCCGGGCAGGTAGAAGAACCAGTCCGCGGTGGATGCCTCGGAGGCGGTCCCCGGGACGTCCAGGCCGATCGCCTGCAGGCGGGAGCGGACAACCTGAGCCTGCGTGGCGGCCTCCGAGAGCAGGTTCGCGTGCTCCGGCCAGACGCACACCAGCGGACTGGAACCGGCACATCGCAGGTCACCGGGATCGCGTTCGCTCTGGGGCGAATCCCCCATGGATCTGGCGGTGAGGCAGGCGGCCGTGACCGCGACCGCGGACACGGCCAGGCCGGGAAGCAGCATCCAGCGCGGATGCCTGGTCTCCCGCACCAGCAGGATCAGGACCAGGACAGCCCCCGCCGCGAGTGCGGCCGGGGCGAAGAAGACGCCGGCCGACGGCTGCGCGGCCAGCATGCAGCAGTCCTCCGGCATCCCGTTGAGGTGGCGCAACCAGGGTGGACTGACCGTCACGGGATATGTGATCAGGATCCAGCCGAGCACCGCGACCGCCGGCGCGGCGATGACCCCTGGAAGGAACCACCCGAAGATCAGCCCGGCCGCGGTCATCCCCGTCACCACGGCGACCGCGGCGGCGGCGATGACAGGACTGGGGTGACCGGTCACCGCGTCGAGCTCGAAGCCGACCGCGACGTAGGAAAGCAGCAGACCGAGAAGCCCCGCCGCGGCGATGGGGCTGACCAACCGAAGCAGAACATGGAAGACACTGCGTGCGGGAGCCAGCCGAAGCGCGCCAGACCTCCCGAGACGACCGGCCTCCCATGCCGCGGCTGCCGCGCACACGGGCGCCACGAACGGAAGCGCATAGGACGCCTTGGCGGAGCCGGTTACCCAGTACCCGTCTCCGAGCTGCATCGTCACGAAGGCGGAGGTCTCGTAGAGGAGAACCATCGGAACGATGAAGAAGGGGGCTTTCAGCGCCGCATGGGATCTCAGGTACCAGGTCCATCGCGAGCTCAGGCGCGAACGCACCGCATAGCCGAGCCGAAGTCGACGGGCCATCAGCTTTCCGAGACCAGATGGGTGTACGCGAGCGCGGCCTGGCGTCCTACCGGGGCATCCGGGCTGTCGGCCAGAGCGAGGTAGTCGGCCACGGAGCCGGAGAACCGCACCTCACCACGGTCCAGGACGACGACGTTGTCGAAACTCTCGAGGAGATCCTCGGTCTGATGGGTCGACACCACGACCGTGGCCGATTCGGCCAGATCCGACACGAGCTGAGTGAAGACCTGCCGCTGAGCGGGGTCCAGACCCGCCGTCGGCTCGTCCATGAGCACGATCCTCGCTCGGTGGACCACTGCCTGGGCGATACCCACCCGTCTGAGCTGCCCGCCGGACAGAGCCCTGGCCAGTTCGTTCTCCCGGTGGTCGAGGCCGACCTGGGAGAGCGCGTTCTTCGCCTCTCTCCAGGACTCCGCCTTCGACATTCCCTTGAGCCAGCCGACGTAGGCGACCTGCTCACGAATCGTCAGACCGGCCATGGGCCTGACGTGCTGCGGCATCCAGGCCATCTCGCGTCGGTACTGCCGGCGCCCGGACCCTTGTTGGATCGGACGCCCGTCGAAGGTGACACGGCCGGTGCGTGGCGCCAGCACCGTCGCGCCGACGGCGAGCAGGGTGGATTTTCCCGCGCCGTTCGGGCCCAGTAGTACCGTGCGCCCGGGCTGGAAGGCGCAGGTCAGGTTCCGGAAGACATCCCGCCCAGCACGATAGGAGTAGGAAATTTCGTCAAACACGAGAAGCACAAACGTCATCCATTTTTTCGGAGCGGGCGGGCGGACGGGTGCCGTGCCCCGCGGCGCACGGCACCCAGCAGCTCCGATTTCTACCAGCTCACGCCGACAGTCTCGACGTCGAGGATTCTACCCGAATCCGAGCCGTTGATGGTCTTCAGCCTGAATCGGTAGTTTGTGGCGGCGGGGTCGGCCCAGTGATAGTTGTCGCTGTCGTAGCAGTTCAGCACGACGGTGCTGCCCTCGCCGTCCGGCAGATAGGGGCGCGACCAGCGGAGCGCGATTCCGGCGTCCGCGCCTCCGGTGCTGTTGTTGTTGACCCGGCAGCCCTTGAACGTCACGATCGTGTCGTCGTTCGTCGAGTTGTTGTCCTGCCACCAGCGTGACTCGAAGCCGGTCACGGCGTCATCGATGTACGAGCTGAAGGTGCCCTCGTACGCATATGCCGGTAGTCCCATCCCCATGATGGCGACGGGAACACCGGCGGCCACGGCCGCGGACCTTCTCATTTCGACCAGCTCTCTTTCGTCGTTGTTTCGGTTTTTCTGGTTCCCGGGCCCGGCGTCGCCGTTCTGGTTCGAATGGGTAGACGTCTGTTGGGGCTCCAGGAAGATCCGTGAATCCGTTGGCCTCGAAAAGCATGGTGGTCATCGGGGAGGTGGTCTTCTCGGCGGGGCTGACGGCCACCCGGGCAGGGCGGGTTTCAGAGGCGATCCGCGCGGCGCTCGGCGTCGACCTGTCCCGAGATTCGCGGCCCGAAGGTCAGCAGTCCCGACGCCGCTCGTCGCCGGCTCGGCCAGACCGCGATTATGTACTCGTCCCAGTAGCGCCCGTCGTAGTAGATCGCCTCCCGGAGGCAGCCCTCGACGTCGTACCACCTGCCCCGGCCGCTGGCGATCTGGGTGAAGTTGTATTCGGGAAGCTCTGCGTAGAGCTTTCTCGGGCCGTAAACCTGGAAGACGTGGTCGATGAACAGGCTGACCGCCTCCATCGGAAGCCCCCGTGCTATGGCTTCCGGCGTGAAGACAGCCGCAATGTATGCACTCCTGCGCCGCTGATCATGGTTGTAGCAGACAACATGGCCGATAGGTTCGAGTGTCGGCCACAGATATGCGACGAACTGCGTGAGAACGCCCTGCTGGATTCCGTGCTGGAACGCCTCGAAAGTCGGGACCGCGCCACGGAACCGCCAGCGGTGACCCAGCTCCTCGCTGATGGCCAGCTGGTAGAGAAAGTGATGCGAATCTGGATTCACCGGGCCCAGGGCAATATTGTGCGTCCTGAGTCGGATGGGGCGCGGATGTGACACCCCGGGCACGTCGGCGTCGGCGTCGCCTTCGTTCTTTGTCTGCGGCGATTCTTCCGGAATGCTCCCGAGCAGCTCGACGAGATCGCCGAAAGTTTGCGGATGGTTCTGGTCGAGTGCCTCCCGAGGGACACCGGCTGTGGTCAGCCAGTGCACCAGCTCCAGCACTGCAGAGAATCAACCGCCAGGTCCTCGTGAAATTTTGCGCCAAAGGAGAAGAGCTCCCGCGAAAATCCGGTGAGGTCTGCCAGGAAATCGGCCAGGCCCGCCTCCACCACCTCCCGGGAGGGAGCTCCCGGGCCACCGCGGGCCGATATGGTTTCGTTCGTCAAATGTCCGGACTCCAGCCCTGTCCTTGGTATGTCTCGAGCCAGGGCGAAGTGAGGGAGCGGCCGGACCACGGCAGCACCGGTTGTCTGCGCACCACAAACGCCCGCCGAGCCGCGTCCCTCTTTTTGCATCGCCCCGCGGCGCGACACCAGCAGCCTCGATAGATTTCGGTGAAATCTGTATTCTCCGACTTTCGGCATGCTAGTCGGGCTATTTATGGCGAGCAAGGCTTAGTCGCGGGCGGCATCGCCGAACGTCAGGCGGGAGCCGGAGCGGTTGAAGCGATTTCCTTACCAAGAGTAACGGCGTGGATTCTGTGTACCGAGCGTCTCTGGCCTCGCACCGACGGGAGCGATGCACGTTGAGGGGTCGACCTGCTGTCGGGGCATGAATCGCGATGCCGTGAGCTCCGTACACAGAGCGTGTTGAAAGGCGTGAGTGGGCGGCCGGGGTGCCCGCACATCATGTGAGGCATATCACTCGATGATCCGAGCTGCCCGCCCGCCGGCCGTCCGTCGCGGGCCGGGGCGGCTCCGCCGAACGTGCGCGGGCCCAGGCGAAATCCGGGCTCAGGACGCCGGAATCCGGACCGAGCGCCAGACGCGGAACGCCGGCAACGTGGATGCGTGGCCGGCGCTCAGGCGGCTGAGGGGGGCGCCGCCCGTCACCTGCCCGGGTGGCGCCCCGCCGTCGCTTCGTGGAACCAGTCCGGCTCTGTGGAACCAGTCCGGCTCGGTGGAATCAGACCAGGTCGTAGCGGTCGAGGTTCGACACCTTGACCCAGGCGGCGACGAAGTCGTGCACGAACTTCTCCTTCGCGTCGTCACTCGCGTAGACCTCCGCGAGTGCCCGCAGCTCGGAGTTCGACCCGAAGACCAGGTCGACCCGGCTGGCCGTCCAGCGGACCGCACCGGTGGCGTCGTCGCGGCCCTCGTACAGGCCGGCCTCGTCCGCCTTCGGCGCCCAGGTCGTCCCCAGATCGAGGAGGTTGACGAAGAAGTCGTTCGTCAGCGACCCGGGGGCGGTGGTGAGGACGCCGAGCTGCGACTGCCCATAGTTCGCCCCGAGCACCCGCAGGCCTCCGACCAGCACCGTCAGCTCGGGCGCGCTCAGGGTCAGCAGGTTCGCCCGGTCGACCAGCAGGAACTCCGCCGGCAGGCGGCTGGCCTTGCCCAGGTAGTTGCGGAACCCGTCCGCCTTCGGCTCGAGCGGGACGAACGACTCGACGTCGGTCTGCTCCTCGGTCGCGTCGGTGCGTCCCGGGGTGAACGGCACCTCCACCTCGACATCGGCGGCGCGGGCGGCGGCCTCGACCGCGGCGGCGCCGGCCAGCACGATCAGGTCGGCCAGCGAGACTTCCTTCCCGCCGGTCTGGGCGGCGTTGAAGCCCTCCTGGATCTCCGTCAGCGTCCGCAGCGCCGTGGCCAGCTCGTCGGGCTCGTTCACCTCCCAGCCGCGCTGCGGCTCCAGCCGGATGCGGGCGCCGTTCGCGCCGCCGCGCTTGTCCCCGCCGCGGAACGTCGACGCGGACGCCCACGCCACCGCGACCAGCCGCGACACCGGCAGCCCCGAGGCGAGGACCTGCGCCTTGAGGCTGGCGACGTCCGCCGCGTCGACCAGCTCGTGATCCACCGCGGGCACCGGGTCCTGCCAGATCAGCCGCTCGGCCGGGACCTCCGGGCCGAGGTAGCGCTGGATCGGGCCCATGTCACGGTGGGTCAGCTTGAACCAGGCTCGGGCGAAGGCGTCGGTGAGCTCCTCCGGGTGCTCCAGGAAGCGCCGCGAGATCGGCTCGTAGATCGGGTCGAAACGCAGCGCCAGGTCCGTCGTCAGCAGCGTCGGAGCGTGCCGGCGGGACGGATCGTGCGCGTCGGCGACCGTACCGGCGCCGGCACCGTCCTTCGGCTTCCACTGGTTCGCCCCGGCCGGGCTCTTCGTCAGCTCCCACTCGTAGCCGAAGAGGATCTCGAAGAACCTGTTGTCCCAGGTGGTCGGGGTGTCGGTGAAGATACCCTCAAGACCACTGGTGATCGTGTCACCACCCTTGCCGGTGCCGAAGCTGTTCTTCCAGCCGAGGCCCTGCTCCTCCAGCGGGGCGCCTTCGGGCTCCGGACCGACGTAATCGTCCGGGTTCGCCGCGCCGTGCGTCTTGCCGAAGGCGTGCCCGCCGGCGATCAGCGCGACCGTCTCGACATCGTTCATCGCCATCCGGCGGAACGTCTCGCGGATGTCGCGGGCCGCGGCGAGCGGGTCCGGGTTGCCGTTCGGGCCTTCCGGGTTGACGTAGATCAGGCCCATCTGCACCGCGCCGAGCGGCTCCTCGAGCTCCCGGTCACCGGTGTAGCGCTCGTCGCCGAGCCAGGTCTGCTCCGGGCCCCAGTAGACGTCCTCGTCGGGTTCCCAGACGTCGGGACGGCCACCGGCGAAACCGAAGGTGGGCAGTCCCATCGATTCCAACGCGACATTACCGGTGAGAATCATCAGGTCGGCCCAGGACAGTGCCTGGCCGTACTTCTTCTTGACCGGCCAGAGCAGGCGGCGGGCCTTGTCCAGGTTCCCGTTGTCCGGCCAGCTGTTGAGCGGCGCGAAACGCTGCTGGCCGGCCCCGGCACCGCCACGGCCGTCACTGATGCGGTAGGTACCGGCGCTGTGCCAGGCCATCCGGACCATGAACGGGCCGTAGTGCCCGAAGTCCGCCGGCCACCATTCCTGGGATGTCGTCAGCACCTCGGTGATGTCCCGCTTCACGGCGGCGAGGTCGAGGGTGTTGAAGGCCGCCGCGTAGTCGAAATCCGAGCTGAGCGGGTTCGCCACGGCCGGATTCTTGGCGAGGATCTTCAGGTTGAGCTGCTGCGGCCACCAGCCGCGGTTGCCGCCCCCCTGGGTGGGGTGCGGGGCGCGGCCGTGCGCCACCGGGCAGCCTCCGGCCGCGTTGCTTTCCGTGTCGGTGGGAAAGACTTCCTTTTCCTGGTTCTCGGACATGCAACCCTCCGGGCAGGGATCTCGTCAGGGCTAATCGGGTCACGAATTGTGCACTGAGAGTGACGGTTGGATTGATTGGTGAACGGGCGGCGGTGGATCGCAAGGCGAACCGGTCTTCAGGTGCTCGGTTTCTCGGGTGATCGGTGGTGGGGGATCAGAAACTTCCGGCGTCGGAACCGGAACAGGCGGGGCAGCGGCCCCAGTAGACGACCTCGGCCTCGTCGATCGAGAACCCGTTGTCGTCGGAGGCGGTGAGGCACGGTGCCTCGCCCACGGCGCAGTCGACATCCGAGATGGCGCCGCAGGATCTGCAGACGACGTGGTGGTGGTTGTCTCCGACCCGCGACTCGTACCGGGCCACCGAGCCGGCCGGCTGAATGCGCCGCACCAGGCCCGCGTTCGTGAGTACCCGCAGCGAGTCGTAGACGGCCTGGTGGGAGGCCTCGGGGAGCTCCGCGCGCACTGCCCCGATGATCGAGTCGGTGTCGGCGTGCGGATGCGCGTGGACCGCGCCGAGCACGGCCACCCGCGGACGGGTGACGCGCAGGGCGGCCCCCCTCAGCATCTGCTGGAAGTCCGCGGACGTCGTCATGCGCACTACGGTGCGCCCTTTTCCTGAACGAGTCAAGAAACAGTTCAAGATCTTTTTGGGGGCGGGGTGCGGCGGCGCACCCGGGCCGGGCGGGGGCGGCCGGGTCGAGAGCGATCGGGTGGGGCTGGTCCGGGAACGAGAAAGCCGCGGCCGGAAGGGATCCGGCCGCGGCTTCGGCGAACCTGGGCGATCGACTGCGGCTTGCCCGCGTTGATCGACTACGGCTTGCGCGTGTTGATCGACTACGGCTTGCGGGCGACGCCGCCGTACATGTAGACGTGGCTGTCCTCGATGGCGGCCGACTCGGCGTCGGGGTGCCAGCGATGGACGAGGACGATGCCCGGGTCGAGCAGTTCCAGGCCGCCGAAGAAGGCCGCGACGGCCGTCAGGTCACGCGAAACCATCGGGATCCCGCTGGCCCGGTAGGCGGCGGTGCCGTCCGCCACCTCCTCGGGGGCGAAGTCCGCCGTCACGGTGGAGATCGCCAGGATGCTGCCCGGGGCCAGCGGCGCCAGGAGCTCGCTGATGACGTTCTTCACGATCGCGTCATCCGGGATGAACTGGACGACCGCCAACAGGCTGACCGCCACCGGCTTGCTCAGGTCAAGGGTCTCCTGCAACTGGGCGGACTGCAGGATCTCCTGCGGCCGGCTCAGGTCGGCGTCGAGGTAGGCGGTGCTGCCCTCGGGAGTGCTGGTGAGCAGCGGCCGGGCGTGCAGCAGAACGATGGGGTCGCGGTCGACGTAGACCACCCGCGACTCGGGCGCGACCCGCTGGGCGACCTCGTGCAGGTTCGGGGAGGTCGGCAGCCCGGAGCCGATGTCGAGGAACTGTCGGATGCCGTGCTCCGCCGCCAGGTTGTGTGCCACCCGGGCCATGAAGTTGCGGTTCGCCCGCATGGACGTCGGCAGGTTCGGCAAATGCCTGGAAAATTCTGCGGCTGCCGCGCGGTCGGCCGGGAAATTCTCCGTCCCGCCGAGGATGTAGTCGTAGACCCGGGCCGGGTGCGGCACATCGGTTTTCAGGTCGACGTCCAGTGGCGTTCCGTCGGCGATGATGACGGAAGTGCCGCCGTCGTTGGGCTCGGCCTCAGTGGTCACGAATTCCCCCGTAGTGGGCGCGAATATTCTTCCGGCGCCTGCGTACGGGTGGGTCACATCTGCCGAACGCGGCACTGGCGCCGCCGGCGGACAGTGCCGACGTTGCGGGTAGAACCCTACCGTTCCGCTGATGAGGCAGGCGCTGTTTTGTCAGAAGGGAGCAAATGGAGTTCCGGCCCACCCGGACCCGGTGGACGGCTGCCGGCCGTCGCGGCAAACGTGGCCACTGGTTGCTTCTGGAGGTAAACCGGTGCCGCGGAGCCGCCACACGACGGCGCGATCTGCGCGAAATGTCTAGTCAACTGGGCCCATTGCCCTCTTGTTCGCACCGTGCATGCGTGTACCGGTGCGGTGAACCCGCGTTCTCGGCCCGAGGCCACTACCTGCCAGACCAGCTTGCCCTTGCCCGCCTATCTGGCTGACCCGGCGGCTCTGAGGCCATCCAGCAGGAGGTCGAGCAGGCGCCCGACCTGGGCGCGGTCGCCGCGATCCGCGGTCGCCAGGGTCACGCCACTGATGCCGAGCAGGAGATCGTCAGCGGTGACGTCCGCGCGCAGCACGCCCGCCGACACCCCGGCGGCCAGCAGCATCGCCACCGCGTCGGTCAGCCGCCGGCGGCTGTTCACGAACGGATCACCGCCGGCGGCGACCAGGGCGCGAAGCGCCCCGCCCATCCCGCGCTTCGTCGCCATGTAGTCGACGAACCGGTCCATCCACTCGCGCAGCGCCTGATCCGGTGGCAGGTCGCGGACGAGCCCGTCGACCGAGTCGCACAGCCGGTCGAGCTCACCGCGGTAGGCGGCGTCGACAAGCGCCTCCCGGGTGGGGAAATGGCGGTACAGCGTCCCGATGCCGACGCCGGCCTCCTTGGCGATCGCGGCGAGCGTGACCTCGGCGCCGTCCTCCTCCTGCGGCAGCAGGCGGACGGCCGCGTCGAGCAGCCGCTGCCGGTTGCGCCGGGCATCCACACGCAGGGGGCGGGTGGATGGCATCAGCTCTCGACCTCCTGGCCGGCCGGGCTGGCCGGCCGGGAAATTTTCCGGAGCCCCCTCCGGTTCCTGTCGAGTGGAACGGAGGAGACTCCGGATAAGCGTACCGAGGAGAAACCGGATCATGACTGATCGGATCACTACCCCGTTCAACGCCGAGTCGACGGCCGCCGAGGTGATCGCCGGCATCGACCTCACCGGCCGCCGCGCCATCGTGACCGGCGGCGCCTCCGGCATCGGCATCGAGACCGCCCGCGCACTCGCCTCCGCCGGAGCCGAGGTCACCCTGGCCGTCCGCGACCTGGCCGCGGGCGAACGCACCGCCGCCGACATCACCGGCTCCGGCTCCGGCACGGCTGCAGGGCGGGTGCTTGTCGAGGCGCTCGACCTGGCCGACCAGGCCTCGGTGGCCGCCTTCGTGCGCCGCTGGGACGGGCCGCTGGACATCCTCGTCAACAACGCCGGCGTCATGGCCTCGCCGCTGACACGCACCCCCGAAGGTTGGGAGCTGCAGTTCGCCACCAACCACCTCGGCCACTTCGCGCTGACCGTCGGCCTGCACGACGCCCTGGCTGCGGCTGCGGCTGCGGGCGGTGGCGGTTCGGTCGGCGGTGGTGCCCGTGTCGTCTCGGTGAGCTCCAGTGCCCACCACCGCTCCCCGGTAGTCTTCGACGACATCCACTTCGACCGCCGCCCCTACGACCCGTGGGGGGCCTACGGGCAGTCGAAGACGGCCAACGTGCTGTTCGCCGTCGAGGCCAGCCGCCGCTGGGCCGACGACGGCATCACCGTGAACGCCCTGATGCCCGGCGGCATCCGCACCAACCTGCAGCGCTACGTCTCCGACGAGGATCTCGCCCGGTTGCGTGCCGCCGCGGGCGGCGGCGACCTGAAATGGAAGACCCCCGAGCAGGGTGCCGCGACCTCGGTGCTGGTCGCGACCTCGCCGCTGCTCGCCGGCATCGGCGGACGCTACTTCGAGGACTGCAACGAGGCCCAGGTCGGCGTCCTCGGCGCCCGCAACGGGGTAGCCGCCTACGCCCTTGACCCGGACGCCGCCGCCCAGCTCTGGGACGTCTCCGAGCGGACCCTCGGCCTCGGCGTGACAGCCGCCAGCTGATCCCGCCCCGCCGCAGCCCACTCGGTTCCGGGTTGTCGGCCACGTGGCGTGACGGACGGCCGATGCCGCGGATCGGCCGTCCGCCGGCGTTCCTGCCAGGGCGTTCGTGGTCCTGGGCGTTGCACTGGGGCCGCTGATCATCCTCAGGAGGATCCAACCCGGTGAGGGATGAGGCTGGGGTTCGTCCCCGGGGCGCTGATCCTCACTGGAGGGATCGCGACACGGTCGGAGCCTGTGCGGGGCTGCCGGTCGTCTCCGAAGGTGGGCTTTGATCGATCGTCGATTCCTGATCAGCGGGTTTTGTTTCGCGGCGGGGTAGGTTTCCTGGCTGCCGGCCTTGTCGACGTATGTGCGCCTAATCCGGGCGGGCAGATACCTTACGCATGGTTACAGATGCTTACCGTGAGCAACAATTTACATGGGTTAACATTCCGGACACATCCAGCTGGCCCTTCTGTCCGTAGACAACGGGCATGGCTCGTAAGCACACCTCCACCGGCAACATCAGCAGTCACCGTGTCGACCGGCGTGCCCGGCAACGCGTTGTTGCAGTTGGGGGCGCTGCTGCTGTGCTGCTGGCGTCCAGCGCGGCGGCGACCGCCGCGGCCACGGTCACCGGCACCGCCGGGCTGACGGCGGTCGCGTCGACCTCGGCGCTGGTCCATTCCGTGGACCCTTCTCCCACCACCGCGGCGGCCTCGGCGGACACCACGGCCGCGCCCACGTCCACTCCCACCGCGACGACCGCCGCTCCGACGGCCACCCCCGCAACCACGGTCGAGCCCACGGCAAGGGCCACAGCCACGGACGCAGGCCCGGCCGGGTCGAATGCCGTCGGCGCCGCGGAGGCTCCCAACCCGCTGGCGGCGAGCAGTGCGTCCGCGCAGGGCGGCGTCACCGCGAGCGTCCTGGCGGAGCAGTTCCGCGCCTACCTGGCCGGACGTCCCGGCTCGACCAGTGTCGCGCTGTACGACGCCGCGACCGGCGAGACCGTCGTCAGCAGCAGCGCGACGACCCGGACGGGGTGGGAGACGGCGAGCACCGTCAAGCTGGACATCCTGGCCGCGTTGCTGTCGAAGACCGGTCAGAGCGGTCAGCTGACCTCGTCCCAGACAGCGCTGGCCAAGAAGATGATTTCGATCAGTGACAACGCGTCGGCCACCTCGCTGTGGAACCAGGCGGGTGGCAGCGCCGGCATGAACGCCTTCTACCAGCGGCTCGGGATGAGCGCGACCACCGCTGGCGCCGGCGGCAAGTGGGGGCTGACGAAGACCACGGCGAGTGACCAACTCGCGGTGCTGCGCGCGGTTGCCTACCCCAACACGACGCTGTCCACCGCGGCCCGGGCCACGGCGAAGAGCCTGCTTGACGGTGTGATCTCATCCCAGCGGTGGGGCCTGACGGCGGGCGTGCCTTCCGGGGTGGCAGTGGAGATCAAGAACGGCTGGCTGCCCTACGACGGCGGATGGGTGATCAACAGCCTGGCCCACGTGCACGGCAACGGCCGCGACTACGTGATGGCTGCCTACACCCGGGACAGCGCCAGCGAGAGCACCGGTATCGCCACCGTCGAAGGCCTCTCGCGGATCGCCTGGGCCGCCGGGACTGTGCGGGGCTGACCTGGACGGTGCACGGCCGACGGGCTGTGCGCGGCTGACACGGCCAGGAACTGCTGTGTCAGCCGGCACGGCCAGGAACTGCTGCGTCAGCCGGGTGGCACAAGCTGCGACAAGGTGCGAGGAGCGTGCTGGTCACGGCTTCCGGGTACGTACCTGTACCGGGGGACACGGAGGCCGCCGCGACGTGAGTTCGGCCGGTGATGTGCGCCGGCCTCCGGTGCTTGTGTGATTGGTCCGCCGGACGAGCCCGGTTCTGGAACGAGGCGAGGCTGACAGTCCGGTCGACCTGTTTTCGCTGTTGTGGCTGTCGTGACTGGCGAACCACCGTCCAGGAAGGCGCTTGCGCTGTGCCGATTCTCTGTCGCCCGGCAGTGATGGTGCCGGAGCATGTGATCTCCATGGAACGGACCCTGGAGCTGGCCCGTCAGCTGCACAGCGATCATCCGCGGCTTGACCTGGTGCTGTGGCTCATCGAGAACACCGGGGTGCGTCAACGTCATCTGGTGCGTCCGATCGCGGAAACCCTGCGGCATCCGGGTTTCGAGGCCCGCAACGCTGCTTACGAGCAGGAGGCGCGGCAGCGGGTTCCAGCGGTGGTGCACGTCGCGCTGGCCAGTGCCGGGCTCGACGTGGCGGACGTCGACGCGATCATCTTCGTCTCCTGCACCGGGTTTCTCATGCCGTCGATGACGGCGTGGATGATCAACCGGATGGGCTTCCGTAACGACACCCGGCAGATTCCGATCGCCCAGCTCGGCTGCGCCGCCGGGGGTGCCGCCATCAACCGGGCCGGCGAGTTCTGCCTGGCCTATCCGACGGCGAACGTTCTCATCGTCGCCTGTGAGTTCTGTTCCCTGTGCTATCAGCCGACCGATGACGGCGTGGGAAACCTGCTGTCCAACGGACTGTTCGGTGACGCGGTCGCGGCGGCGGTCGTCCGTGGGCAGGGCGGTCACGGCGTCCAGCTGGAGCGGAACGGATCCTTCCTGGTTCCGGACACCGAGGAATGGATCTCCTACGCGGTCAGGGAGACCGGATTCCATTTTCAGCTCGACAAGAGGGTTCCGGCGACCATGCCGATGCTGGCGCCGGCGCTGCGGACCCTGGCGAGCAGTCATGGCTGGGACGCCTCTGACCTCGATTTCTACATCATCCACGCCGGCGGCCCGCGCATCCTCGATGATCTGCGTGACATTCTCGGCGTCGATCCCGCCTTCTTCCGCTTCAGCCGGGCGACCCTCACCGACTACGGAAACATCGCGAGCGCGGTCGTGCTCGACTCGCTGCGCCGCCTGTTCGAGGACGACACGCTCGAGCACGGCGCCCGCGGGCTGATCGCCGGATTCGGGCCCGGCATCACGGCCGAGACCTGTGTGGGTACCTGGTCCCGAGCCGTCCGCGGTGGCCGCGGTGGCCGCGGTGGCGGTGGCGGCAGCGACCGCTGAGAGGTGGCAGCGGTCGCTGAGGGGGAACGGCGCGAGCGGGTCACCTGGGCGGGCTTCCTGGGCTGCCCGGACGGGCTGTGCGGGGAAGCTGTGTGGGAAAACCGTTTGATTTCCGGCCTCGTTCGGTTCGATGAATGCCGCGGATGGCGCTTTTCCAGCCCAATCAAATGGAGACTCAAGCGTTCTGCCGGGCTGTCGGGTTAACGTGCAGCCGGCGTCTGTAGTCGCGCCGAAAAATCATCTGGAGAGGGATCAAGAATGAATCAGCAGGAGCAGCGCCAGCAGATCGAGCAGCAGCTGCGCCGGAACTGGCGGCAGCTGCGCTACCGCCTGCTTGACCAGTTCGGCCAGGTCAGCACCTCGGACCTGGACGCCGCAACCGGGATCAACGATCTCGTCGCCCGGATCGCGGACAGGACCCACCACAGTGAGCGGTACGTGGAGAACCGCCTGCGGGAACTGGTGGGAATCGGCGCGGGCCAGGGCATCCAGTCCAGTGAGCGTTTCGGATCCGAGTCGGCGGGGCGGGGCCAGCCGTTCGGCGGCTAGCAGCAGCGGGGGATTTCTGCACGGGCAGGCGCGGTACGGGGCCACGATCGACCGGGCGCGCCTGTCCTGCGTTCACAGCGCCGCGCCAGGCAGTTGTCGCCGCCCGGCGCGGCGTTTCCCATGCCTGGTCCCATGCCTGGTGACGTGATCGTCGACCTGGCCGCGGCTCGGTCGGGCCTGTGCTCGCTGGCTGATCTCGCTGGCTTTTCTCACTGGTGGCCGGCGCGGTGGCGCCCGTGGGTGCGCCGTGCTCCGCAGGAGCGTCACCGCCGAGCTCGATCCGTCAGGCTTTCCCGCGGCATCCCGGGCCGGAGCGCGCCGCGGGACACCAAGCAATTCGACCAAAAGATGCAAAACGGGGCGAAGGGTCGCCTGGCGACCCGCAAGAAAGAAGGAATCTGGTCGTCGGGACGACCGTAATCGTTCACTCTTGCGACTCGCCAAACCGGGCTCCCGGGCTCCCGGGCGCTCGGCGGTCCGGCTGCGTTCGTGGAGTGCGAACCTCCCTGCCCACCGACTAGCGATCTTGATCGGCGCCAACCTGTGACAGGCTCCAGAGCGACGACAATCCGCAGATCTTCGAGCCGTGGCTCCGGGCCGCCGCTGTTCGCCGGGTCAGACCTGATGATCGTGGTCGTCGGGGCGACGAACACCTCGGGTCTTCGAGTTCCGGCTCCGGGCTGCCGCTGGGCGTCGGCGGTCGGCGGTCGTGCGGTGTGCGGTGTGCGGAGGGCGGAGGACTGTGGCGAGCCCGCGTACACCGTCCTGCTTTATGGTGATGGGGTGAGCCACGGAGCACTTCGCGCCACGCCTGCCTTATGGGGTTGCGCCGCCTGGCTTCACATGGTCGGGGAGCTTCCTGCTCCGGCGGGATCGCGGTCGCGGAGGTCGTCATGGCAGGTGGGCTGAAGCGGCGGCGCTGGGGTGTGGCCGATGTGCCGGACCTGACCGGGAAGACGGCCGTTGTCACCGGCTCCAACACCGGAATCGGCTTCGAGGCCGCCAGACTGCTCGCCGTCAACGGGGCGACCGTCGTCATGGCGTGCCGCAACGAGGCCAAGGCGCTGGGCGCCAAGGAGAAGATCGTGGCCGCCGCCCCCGAGGCGGAAGTCTCCGTGCTACAGATGGACCTCAACTCGCTCACGTCCGTCCGCAAGGCGGCCGAAGCGCTGGTCAGTGAGCACCCGGTCATCGACCTGCTCATCAACAACGCCGGTGTGATCCTGCTGCCGCACGGTCAGACAGAGGACGGCTTCGAGCAGCATTTCGGCATCAACCATCTGGGCCACTTCGCCTTTACCGGGCTTCTGCTGGACGCCGTGCTGGCCGCCGACTCCGGCCGCATCGTGACGGTCGGCAGCAACGGGCACCGGATGGGGAAGATCGACTTCGAGGACCTCGCCTACAAGCGGAACTACAAGCCGCTGCGGGCCTACGGCCGATCGAAGCTCGCGAACCTGATGTTCTCCTATGAGCTTCAGCGCCGGCTCGACGCGGCGGGGAAGACGTCGACGATCTCCCTCGCCGCGCATCCCGGCGGTGCGAACACCGACGTCGGTGGCCGGGGTGACACGCCGATCAAGCGGCGGATCAAGCGGTTCATCGACAGCATCCCCAACCCCATCGTGCATTCGGCTGTCAAGGGCAGTCTCCCCATCCTGCGTGCGGCGTCGGATCCGGAGGCCAAGGGCGGCGAGTACTACGGGCCGTCGGGGCTGCTGAAGATGACCGGTCACCCGGTTGTGGTGAAGTCCAACGCGGCGTCGCACGACGAGGAGGCCGCGAAGCGGCTGTGGGAGGCCTCGGAGCGGATGACGGAAGTGGCCATCTCGCTCTGAGGGGCAGCCGGGTGGCCCCGTGGGCCCGTGGCTTTTCGATCACCGGGCTTGCGCCCTCGCCCGATCCCGGGTGTGGGCCATCGCCGGTGCGGGCTGCCAGCCACCCCCAGGCCTGCCGTGGGGGCCGAATGCAGCGCGTTGTCCGGTGGCCAGCTGTCGTGGGCGTGAACGATCCGCGGCCCGGCCTTCAGGCGTGTCGGCGTCCCGGTGTGTCCGCGTGTGGGCGCGGTTGGTGACCAGATGATCACTGGTTTTGGTGGCGGTGTGCCTTCTTCTTCGAGGGGGGCCGGTGGACGTCGCCGTCGCCGAAGGTGTCAATAGGGGTCATAAGGGACGTTGCAGCCCGACGATTGTCGATATTAGTGGCATCGTCCTGAGTCCAATATTAATGAACTGCCATGTCAGTCGATCGGCGTAGATGTTGCCGACATCACTGCTCGGCTGGGAACGGTCGGATATTCGGTGGAAGGCGTGCTACAGTCGCGATGGCTCAAGGGCCAGAAGGCGCCACTGCCGATCCGGGGGGTTCTGCGTTTGACGCCAGCCAAGTCACAGGCGGCGGAGTCTGTGCGGTATGAGGTCATGCATCGTGCTCCGCGATTTCATTTGCGCGGCCGGCCGGCCTCGTGCTCTGAACAGTGCTGCTTCCGGGTGGTGCCCGCCTCTGATGAGGCCGCCCCGGCCCGATGCCGTATGCCCGTCTTCTGAAGCAAGTAAACGCAGTATGTCCTCATATGAAACCTAGTCCGAACGGGGTTTCAGGGCAGCTGTGTCTACAAATTCATGGCTCTTTTTGACATGTCGCCGACTGGGGGATCGGTTCATGCTGCCCATGAAGCCATACGGGCGTTCCGGAAATGAAAGCGCGGCGTGCCCTGTCGCGATGCCGAGAACAACCCGTGCCAGCGTGTCCGCGAAGGTCTGGCCGGCGCCGGCGCCGGCGCCGGTGTCGGTGTCGGAGCGGGTGTCGGTGTCGGAGGCCGGGGGCGCGGGGCGTGGAGCGCCGTGACGAGCAGACCTGGCGCATCTGACCGCGGCGACGTCGGCGACGTCGATGTGGCGAGTCTGCTGCCACCGCCGCGCCGCCCGGAATCCCCGACCGCGGTGACACCGTCACCGGCCCCGATCTCCGTTGCCGCCGCGGCTGGAGGTGCGGTGACGCCCTCGACAGCCGGGCCGCCGGCTGTCTCGGTCATCGTGCCCACCCGGAACGAGGCCCTCAACGTCGACCCGCTGCTGCGCCGGCTCGATGCCGCACTCGCCGGCCTGACCTGCGAAGTCATCTTCGTCGACGATTCCGACGACGAGACTCCGGCAGCCATCGAGGTCGCGCGCCGCAGCTGCGGAATCCCGGTGCGCGTGCTGCACCGGGCTCCACAGGAGCGCCACGGGGGTCTCGGCGGCGCCGTGTGCGAGGGCATTCGGATGTGCGCCGCGG
This sequence comes from Parafrankia irregularis, assembly GCF_001536285.1. NCBI lineage: Bacteria > Bacillati > Actinomycetota > Actinomycetes > Frankiales > Frankiaceae > Parafrankia > Parafrankia irregularis. Next base: position 495,797 of record NZ_FAOZ01000004.1, read on the forward strand.
CCTACGTGGTGGTCATGGACGGCGACCTCCAGCACCCGCCGGAGACTGTTCCCGAACTGCTGGCCACCGCGCGGGAACAGCGCGCGGATGTCGTCGTCGGCAGCCGGTACGTCGACGGCGGCAGCGCGAACGGCCTGGCCGGAAAAGGCCGCAGGCTGATCTCCTCCGGGTCGAACCGCGTCTCACGGCTGGTGTTTCCGCGGCGGCTGCGAGGCGTTTCCGACGTCATGAGCGGATTCTTCCTGCTGCGGGTGCAGGCGTTCGATGTCGACGCACTACGCCCGGACGGCTACAAGATCCTCCTTGAGCTGCTGGTCTCGGCCCGGAAGCTGCGGGTGCGGGAAATCGCCTACGAGTTCGGCGAGCGGCAGGCCGGTGCATCCAATGCCTCGCTCACCCAGGGTGTGCGCTTTCTCCGCAGGCTGTTCGCGCTGCGGGTGCCGCGCCCGGCCCGCTTCGCGCTCATCGGTATCTCCGGGCTGCTCCCGAACCTGGCCACAACCTGGCTGCTCCACCACGCGGCCGGTCTGAACTATCTGGTCGCGGCGACGGTCGGCACCCAGGTGGCGATTGTCTGGAACTTCGTCGGATGCGAGTTGCTGGTCTGGCATGGTCCTGAGCGGGTTCCACTGCGTCGGTTCCTGCCGTTTCTCCTCATCAACAACGCGGACCTGGTCCTGCGGCTCCCGCTGCTGACGCTGCTCGTCGACGGCTGGGGCCTCGGGGTCGGCCTGTCCATGCTGATCACTCTCGCCGTGGCCGTGGTTGCCAGATATTTCGTGGTCGACCGGACGATCTACCGGCCGCGCTCGTTCGACGCCGACCCTCGAGGAGAGTCGCCGCCAGCGCAGGCGTCGGTGCCGATGGCCAGGACCGCCGCGACCAGTTCGCTGCTTCCCGCGTCGGTGTCGGCACCGGTGTCGGCACCGGTCTGCGCACCGACCGGCGGTGTGGTCGATCTGCGGCCGCAGATCGAGAACCCAGGGGTGGAGTGACCTGTGTCAGCAGCTGATCTGCGCCGACCGAAGCGAGCCCGGGCCCGTCGCGGCCCGGCTCGCCGGCGTCGCCGAATCCTGGTGGCCGTGTTGGTGTTCGCGCTGGTCGACCTCGGTGCGCTGCTGCTGGTGGCGCCCTCGGCGAACGCGATCACCTGCCCGGCCGGACAGTGGGCCGCGGACTACTACGAGGGCACCAGCCTGACCGGCACACCTGCCGGCTCACGCTGCGACAGCGAGATCTACTTCACCTGGACGGACCAGGGCCCCGGCATCGGCGGCCTGGGCACGGAGAACTTCTCGGTGCGGTGGACGCAGACCGTCACCTTCCCCGCCGAGGGCACCTACACCTTCACCGGCGTGGCCGACGACGGGATCCGGGTGATCCTCGACGGCACGACCGTCATCAACGGCTGGGTGGACCAGGGGCCGACCGCCTACACAGCCGAGCCGCACATCACGGCCGGTCAGCACCAGGTGGTCGTCGAGTATTACCAGCACGGCGCCGGATCCGTCGTGGCCTTCGACTGGTCCGGTGGCCCGCCACCGACGGCGTCGTGTGAGCCTGACCAGTGGTCGGCCGCCTACTATGCCGGGCGGACCCTGTCGGGCACCCCGACCCTGCAGTGCGAGACGGCCGTCAACCACGACTGGGGCGCCGGCGCGCCAGGGGTCGGCACGCTCGGGGTGGACAACTTCTCGGTGCGCTGGATCCGGACCGACACCTTCGAGGCGGGGCCGGTGACCTTCACCGCCACCGCCGACGACGGGATCCGGGTGTGGCTCGACAACACCCTGGTCATCGACGAATGGCGCGACCAGGGCACGCCGACGTTCACCGGGACCGTCCCCGCGGTCACCGCGGGTGAGCACACGATCAAGGTCGAGTACTACGAGGCCGGCGGGGGAGCGGTCGCCCGGGTCAGCTACGCGGGCGCGCCACCGCCGGCCTCGGTGTGCCAGGCCACCCAGTGGTCGGCGTCCTACTTCGCGGGCACCGCGCTCGCCGGCAACGCGGTCGCGCAGCGCTGCGAGGACGCGGTCGACCACGACTGGGGGGAGGGCACGCCCGGCCTGCCCGGTATCGGGGCGGACAACTTCTCGGCGCGCTGGACCCGGACCGACACCTTCCAGGCCGGTCAGGTGACGTTCAACGCCACCGCCGACGACGGGATCCGGGTGTGGCTCGACAACACCCTGGTCATCGACGAATGGCGTGACCAGGGTCCGGAGCCCTACTCGGAGACCGTCGACGTCACCGCCGGCACGCACACCATCAAGGTCGAGTACTACGAGAAGGGCGGCGGCGCGCTGGTCCGCGCCGGCTACACCACGACCGTCGAGACCGGTGTGTCGGCGTGTACGTCGATCGAGTGGTCCGCGGCCTACTTCAACAACAGAACGCTCGCCGGTGCTCCGGTCGCCGAGCGGTGCGAGGCTCCGCTGAGCTACGACTTCGGTGAGACCGGCCCGGGTGTGGGGGGCCTCGGCGGCTACAACTTCTCCGCCCGGTGGCTGCGCACCGACCGGTTCCGCGGCGGGACGACGACCATCTCCGCCACCGCCGACGACGGGGTGCGGGTGTGGCTCGACAACACCAAGGTCATCGACGAGTGGCGGGCCCAGGGGCCGACGACCTTCACCGCGACCGTCCCCGTCACCGAGGGCGTGCACACCGTGCGGGTGGAGTACTACCAGGGCGACGGCGGTGGTCTCGTCCGGGCCAGCTACACCGGTGGCGGCGCACCCGGCCCGCTGCCCGCACCGCCGCCCGGCGGCTGCACCTCGAACTGCCAGGGCTCGTGGACGGTGCTGCCCTACGAGGCACCCGTCCGATCCATTCACGCGACTGTTCTGCGCACCGGGAACGTGCTGCTGGTGGCCGGCTCCGGCAACAACCAGCAGAACTTCGAGAACGGCGTCCTGACGTCCAAGGTGTGGAACCCGAACACCGGTGCCTTCGCGGACGTCCCCACCGCGGACGACCTGTTCTGCGTCGGTCACACCCAGCTTTCCGACGGGCGGATCCTGCTCGCCGGCGGCACCAGGGCCTACCCGACGCCGACCGAGAACTACTACGGCCTGGACGTCACCTACATCTTCGACCCGATCGCCGGCACCTACGAGATCGTCGGGGACATGCCCGGCGGCGGGCACTGGTACCCGAGCCTGGTCAACCTCGGCAACGGGGACGTCTTCGCCACCGGCGGCCTCAACGAGACCGGTTCGGGCAACGTCTCGGTCGAGATGTGGGACGACAGCGCGCAGCGCTGGAAGCAGCTCAACGAGGTCCAGCAGACCTACTCCTACTGGGGCCTCTACCCGAACATGATCCTGATGTCGGACGGGCGCCTGTTCTACGCCGGCACGCACACGTTCGGCAACGCGCTGCCCGGGACGTCCGGCTCGGAGATCTACGACCTGGACGCCGGCACGATCACCGAGGTCGCCGGGCTGCGCGACATCGACTTCCGTGACCAGGGCGGCACCGTTCTGCTGCCCCCGGCGCAGGCCCAGAAGGTGATGACGCTGGGCGGCGGGAACTCGTACAGCCCGCTGGACCCGACCGCGAAGACCGACATCATCGATCTCAGCGCCCCCGACCCGTCGTGGACGGCGGGCCCGGATCTCGCCGCCGGGAAGATGTATGTCAGCCCGGTGATCCTGCCCGACGGCAAGGTCTTCGAGACCGGCGGCGCGAAACACAACTACAACGAGTACGCCGTGCACGAGGCATCCATGTACGACCCGGTGACGAACACGTTCACCCCGATGCCGGCCGACCCGCTCAACCGGATGTACCACTCGTCGGCCTTCCTGCTGCCCGACGGCCGGGTCGCGGCAATCGGTAACAACCCGTCGGACGGCTCTTTCGACCTCGGTATCTCCGTGTACTCGCCGTGGTACATGAACCGTGCACGTCCGACCATTTCCGACGCCCCGGCCCAGTTCGACTACGGCGGCAACTACGACCTGACGGTCAGCGGTGGCATCGGCCGCGCCACGCTGATCCGTCCGTCCTCGGTCACCCATTCGTCCGACCCGAACCAGCGCAGCGTCGACCTGCCGATCACCGGCACGGGCACGTCGATCTCGGTCGAGATGCCGACGAACCCCAACCTGGTGCCACCCGGCTACTACATGCTGTTCGTCCAGGACTCGTCCGGTGTCCCGTCGGTGGCCCGATGGGTGCACGTCGGATGAGCCGGCTCGACCGGATCCGGCTCCGACGGCTGCGCTCGGGCCCGCGCCCGAGCCCGCGCGTCCTGCTGGCCCTCGGCACGGCGGTGCTGGTGGCCGGTGGGATCACGGCCGGCCTGCTGCTGGCCGGCGGCGGGTCGCCGGGCACCGGCCAGGCGGCGGGCGGCAGGCCGGCGACGGATCCCGCCGCCACCGCGACCACCGCCGCCCGCGATCCTGTGGGGATTCCGGTGGTACGGCTGCCCACGCCGCTGGGCAACCCGGAGCTGAGCGGCCGGGTCCTGCCGCGCGGCAACGGCAGCCCGTCGCCGGTGCCTCCGGGCGTCGACGGCTGCGACCGTAACTACGTCGACGCCAGCGACACCCGCACCTTCTGTGTCCCTAGGGTGGCCCCGGCCGGCCGGACGCTCGACTGTGGCTTCCTGCGGGACGTCGGCTTGGCCCCGCTGCGGATCGTCGGCGCGGACACCCTCGAACTGGCCGGCGCGGGACGCCAGGCCGGCCCCGGCGATGTGGTCTGCGCGTGACGTCGATGCGTGATCCAGCGCCCGCGTCGGTGCGTGATCCGAGACGTGATCCGAGACGTGATCCGAAGCGGCGGGACCTGCTCGCGGTGGCGTTCCTCGGCGCCCTCGCCCCGCTCGCGGCCGGCTGCGGCACCGACAGCGCCTCGGCCAAGGCCACCTCGGCCACTCCGGCCACCGGGGCCACCTCGACCAGGCTGGCGGATGCCGGGGAAACCACCGGCGCCGCGGTAACGGCCCGCCCGGCGTCGGGCCCAGGATGGCACGGGACGGTTCCGCCGAACGCCCGCCCGAAGCCGTCGTTCACCCTCACGGACACGTCCGGGGCGCCGTTCGTGTTCACCACCGCGACCGCGGGCCGACCGGTGCTGCTGTTCTTCGGCTTCACGAACTGCCCGGACGTCTGCCCGACGACGATGGCCGACATCGCCGCCGCCCGCACGCTGGTCCCCACCCGGATCGCCGACGCGGTGCGGACGGTCTTCGTCACCACCGACCCGGCCCGCGACACCCCGGCCGTGCTCCGGCGCTGGCTCGACCAGTTCGACAGCACGTTCATCGGGCTGACCGGCGACCTCGCAGAGATCGACGCCGCCCAGCGTGCCGTGGGTATCCCGCTGGCGATCCGTCCCAGCCTGGCGCCCAGCGCGGCGCCAACCGCGGACTACAGCGTCGCGCACGCCGCCCAGGTCGCCGGCTACGGCGCCGACGACCGGCTGCGGGTCCTCTACTTCGCGAACGCGACCGTCACCGACTACGCCGCAGATCTCCCGGAGCTCGTTGATGCACGTTGACCACGAGGTACCGTCTTCATCGCCGCCGCAGCCGCGGTCATCGCCGCCGGAGCCGGCGACGTCGGGCGGTGCCGACTCTCACGGTGCCGACTCTCACGGTGCCGACTCCCGTCGGGCTGACTCCCGCCGCGCCGCCCTCCCGCGTCCAGCGCGGCACCGGCTGCGGCCACGGCCGCGGGTCTGGCTGCTGTTCGCCGCCCTCGGCCTGGTCATCGTCTGGGCGGCGATCAGGCTGGGGCCCACCGGGTTCGTCGTGGCGGCCTGGTCGGCGGTGTCGCTGATCATGTTTATCGTGGCGGCCCTCACCCTGAGCCGCACCCAGTTCGCCTGGCAGCGCCCGGAGCGGGTGGACCACGTCGATCTCACCGACCAGGAGCCACCCCAGGTACCGATCTCCCTCATCGTGCCGGCGCGGGACGAGCCCGTTCTCGGCCGGACGCTGCAACAGATCCTCGCCGGTGACTACCCGCACGAGCTGCTGCAGATCCTGGTGGTCGTCTCCGAGGACGAGATCGACCGGGAGACCCGCGAGATCGCCCAGTCGTACGCGGACCGGTATCCCTGCGTCGAGGTGATCGCACCGCGCGGTGACCGGCGCAGCAAGCCCATCTCGCTCGAGGACGCCCGGCCCTACTGCCACGGCGACCTCATCGGCGTCGTCGACGCCGAGTCGCTGATCGCCGCCGGTCTGCTCGGCCACGTCAACACGATCGCCGTGCGCCACCCGGACGTCGGCATCATCCAGGGCGGGGTTCAGCTCATGAACATTCGGGCGGCCCGCGGGCGGGATGGCACATCCGGTGGCGGTTCCGCGGAACCGCCTGCGGGCGATCTCGGTGACGGTTCCGCGGAACCGCAGCGGCGCGGCCGGAGTGGCCGGCGCGGACCGAAGGCGCTGATCGCCCGGTTCCTCACCTGGTGCAACGAGGGGACCTCGTGGTGGCGGGTCCGCAACTGCCTCGAGTACTACGTCTGGTTCATGTCCCGGCTTCGCTTCCAGGCACAGGCGCGGCTCATCCCGCTCGGCGGCAACACGGTGTTCGTCCGCCGCGACGTCCTCACCGCCCTCGGAGGCTGGGACGCCACCGCCCTCACCGAGGACTGCGACCTGGGGATCCGCTCGTCGGCGCGTGGTGTGCGGACGCTGGTCTTCTACCACCCGGCGCTGACCACCAGGGAGGAGACACCGGAGAGCCTGCAGAAGCTGGTGGTGCAGCGCAGCCGCTGGATGCTCGGCTTCATCCAGGTGCTGCTGAAGGGCGACTGGCGTGACCTGCCGACGCTGCGGCAGCGGCTGCTCGCGATCGAGATGCTGGCCATGCCGTTCTTCCAGGCCCTCGCCGGCCTGCTGCTGCCCACCTCGCTGATCCTGATCTTCGTGCTGCGCGCGCCGGTCGTCCTGGTGCTGCTCTACTGGCTGCCGCTCGGGATCGCGGTGATGCTCGTCGTCGCCGAGCAGGCCGCCTTCGGGGAGTTCCGCCGTTCCTATCGCCTGCGCTCGACCTGGCTGGACAGCGTGCGTCTCGTCATCGGCGCGCCGTTCTACCAGCTGGTGCTCTCGGCCGCCGCGCTGCGAGCCACCATCCGGCTGCTGCGCGGTCAGCTCGAGTGGGAGAAGACCACCCATCTCGGCGCGCACCACATCGTGCCCACCCCGCGGGATCCCAACTCCCGCGAACGTGATCTCGCGCCCCGCGGACTCGAAGGTGTCTCGTGACCACCACCAGCCTTCCTGACGGCACCGCCCCGGCCGCGCTGGTGGCCGAAAGCCCTGCGCTGCCCGCGCAGCCCGTGCCGCGGGAGGGCGCTCTGGCCGGTGTGCGGGACGCGGTGGGACGGCTGGTACGCCGGGCCGCGACCGCTGCCCGCGCGCACCGGACCGGGGTCGTGCTCGTCCTCGCCCTCGCCGTCGGCGCGGGACTGCTGCACGGCATCAACTTCGACGGCTGGCCCGGCCGCGTCAACGAGGACGAGGGCACCTACGCCGCCCAGGCGTTCGCGATCGAGCGCTGGGGCCAGATCTCCCACTACTCCTACTGGTACGATCACCCGTTCGGCGGATGGCTGTTCATCGCCTCCTACACCACCCTGACCCAGGCCTTCGACCGGACCGCGACCGCCGTCACCGCGGCCCGCGAGGCCATGCTCTGGGTGCACGTCGCCAGCTGCGTGCTCCTGTACATGCTGAGTCGGCGCCTCGGCATGCGGCGGTTCTTCGCGGCACTGGCGGTCGTGCTCTTCTCCGTCTCCCCGCTCGCCATCTGGTACCAGCGGATGGCGTTCCTGGACAACATCTCCACGCTGTGGGTGCTTGCCGCCCTGGTCTGCGTGGCCTCACCGGACCGCAGCGTCGGCGCGGCCACCCGGGCCGGCATCTTCATGGCGTTCGCGTTCTGGTCGAAGGAGACCAGCCTCGTCCTGCTACCGGGGGTCTACCTGCTGCTCTGGCAGAACCGGGACCATCGGAACTGGCGGTTCGCGCGGCGCAACTTCCTCGGTTTCCTCTCCGGCATCGCCGGCATCTACATCCTGTACGCCGTCACCAAGAACGAGCTGTTCGAAGGCGAAGGCCACGTATCGCTGTGGTGGGCGGTCAAATGGCAGCTGCTCGACCGGACCCCCAGCGGCAGCGTGCTCGATCCCGACAGCGGCACTCGCGGCATCGCCGATCTCTGGCTCGGAATGGATCCCTATCTGCTCGGTGCCGGGGCGGTCGCGGCGGTCGTCCTGCTGGTCGCGGTACGCCGGTTCCGCGCCGTCGCGTTCCTTCTGCTGATGCAGATCGTCTTCATGGCGCGAAACGGCTACATGCCCTATGCGTACGTGACGTCGATGCTGCCCTTCGCCGCGATCTGCGCGGCGGGCCTGCTCGACGTGGTCGCGCCGTCGCGCGGTATTCGTCCCCTGGTCGTGCTGGGTGCCCGGAACCCCGGACGCCGGCGGGTGGTGCCGAAGGCACCGTCCTGGCTGACCGGCGCCATCCCGGCCCAGCGCGGCCGTCCCGAACCGAGCAGGCCCGCGCCGAACCAGAGCGGGTCTGATTCGCGCACGGCGGCCGACGGCGGAGGGCCGGTCGGCGGTCGCCGGCGGGTCGGGTTCTGGGTGCGCGCCGCCGCGGTCGCCAGCGTCCTGGCCCTGGGCGTGCTGACCATTCCGCCCCGGTGGGCGCCGCTGTTGCGCGACGCCATCACCGAGGACGCCGGTGCCCCCAGCCGGGAGGCGACGCAGTGGTTCATCGACCACTACGAGAGGGGGCAGATCGTCATCACCGACGACAACATCTGGACGGACCTCGTGGTGGCCGGGATGGATCCGGTGCCCGTCTGGTTCTACAAGCTCGACCTCGACCCGGCTGTCCGGCGCACCGTCCCGAACGGCTGGTCCGACATCGACTATGTGATTCTGGGCGATCTGACCCCGACCACGCTGGAGACGCTCCCCACGGTCGCCGAAGCGATCGAGCACTCCGAGGTCGTCGCCTCGTTCGGTGACGGCGAGGTCATGATTCGCAAGGTGATCCCGCCCACCTGCACCGACCGGACACCACGAGGGGCCCGGTGCACCGCGCCGGCCGCCGGGGGGTGACCCCCGGCGGGCGCCGGGAGGTGGCACTGGCCCGCCCAGCATCCCCGCAGCTCCGCCGTTCGGTATCATGGCTGGAGAGCAGGGCCGTTAGCTCAATTGGCAGAGCATCCGGCTTTTAACCGGTGAGTTCAGGGTTCGAGTCCCTGACGGCCCACGTCGCAAGGTGGTTTCCGCGCATTTGCCAAGGGTTTCCTGGGGTCTTGTGGTTCGATCTCTCCCGGCCCCGGGAACTTGCGGATCCGATCTCGCGGCACCCGCGGATCCTGCCGTAGCCGGGCCATTTTCTCCGCATAGCGGCTGTGACGAGCATCCCTGATCCAAAAACGCACCTTCGATCAGCAGGCGGGCCGTCGACCGGCGTCCCCATCCCGAAAGTGAGATTCTCATCGCTATACCCACTGCTCAGTTCTCCGCACCGGACACGACACAACCCCGGCCGCGCCAGGTACTGCCGCCGCTGACCAACAACCTCTTCCAGGCGCCCGACTTCGGCGAGACCCATCCCGACGCTCCGGACGCGACGGAGCCCGGATCTGGATCCGGGCCGGCCGACCGTCGCCCCTCGGGCCAGGCGAAACCGACCTTCACCGCCACACAGCGCCGTCCGCCGCGTTCCGGTAACCGTGGGGCATCGACACGGACGCGAGCCCAGGGCCAGTCCGGCGGCAGGTTCTCCCCACGCAACCCCTCCGCGTGACCTCCTGATCAGCGCCACTGCATTCAGCTCGAGTCGCCGCGGTCAGGCCGTCCAGCTCTGGTAGCTCAGGCCGGTAGCTCTGCCGAACTCGGAACTGTCGGCTGTGACGACGCCAGACCACCTGTGGGTGGGTGATGCTCCATGATGGGCGGCTTCGCCCGGCACCATGGCCAGATGGACGCCGACCCGCTGATGACCGTTATCGAGGTGGCCAATCACCTGCGCCTGACGGCGTCGTCGTGGCGTGCCGAGGTCGCGGACGGAACCGCGCCGGCCCCGGACGAGCCGGATGACGACAAGCCCGTCCACCGTCGCCGCCCGCGCTGGCGCCGTTCGACGGTGGATGCCTGGAATGCGCAGCGACGTCTCCGCGGCCAGTCGCAGGAAGCCTAGGCGGCAGTAGCAGGGGCCGCTGGTAGGGAAGGCGCGTCGACCTCCGGGTGTGACAGCCGTAGCGTTGGCTCCGTGAAGGTGCTCTCCGTCAACGTCGGCAGGCCCCGCCCCAACCTCTGGAAGGGCCACGGTTCGACCGGTATCGACAAGCGGCCCGTCGCCGGCCCGGTCGCCGTCACCGCCCCCGGCCCCAAGGGCACCGGAGCGGTCGGGCTCGTCGGCGACCGGGTCTATGACGTGAAGCATCACGGTGGCACCGACCAGGCCGTCTACGCCTACGCCCGTGAGGATCTCGACGGGTGGGAGGCCGAGCTGGGCCGGCCGCTCGCGAACGGCGTCTTCGGGGAGAACCTCACGACAGCCGGCCTCGACGTCAACGCCGCCCTGATCGGTGAACGTTGGCGCGTCGGGCCGGACGTCGTCCTCGAGGTGTCGTGCGCGCGGATCCCGTGCGGGACGTTCCAGGGCTGGCTGGAGCGGGACGGCTGGATCCGGAGGTTCACGCAGGCGACACTGCCCGGCGCCTACCTTCGTGTGATCGAGCCCGGAGACATCCGCGCCGGTGATCCGGTCGAGGTCGTGCACCGGCCTGACCACGACGTCACAGTCGCGCTCGTCTTCCGTGCGATGACACGTGAACCGGAACTGCTGCCGCGGCTGCTGGTCGCCGACGCGCTGCCGGAGGAGAGCAAGGACCGGGCCCGCAGGCGTACGTCCGCATAGGCGATCGGCCTCAGGGCGTGTCGAGCCGCGGTCGGCGCGCCCAGGCCGCGAACATCGGCACGCTCACGACGAGGCGGCTTTCGTCACGGCTGACGGCCCACCACGCGTCGACCTCGCCCTCGGTCAGCAGACCCGCGGCGACGATGTCCCGCTGGAACCGTTCCACGAGCAGCCGCCAGGCGAGCCACGAATCGGTGCCGCCGCGGGTCTGGACGCCCTGGTACTGCGCCGACTCGTCGGTGAGCCCCAGGCTGAGCACATCGCCGAGCAGCCGGCGCCCGTAGGTCGCGTCGAAGCCGGCCGCCTCGCCACCGGCCGCACCGCCCATGACCTTCTGCAGGGCCCGGATCATCGCCGTGTGCACCGGTGCGGCTGGGACGAGGAGGTCGGCGCAGGTCCAGTCGACCTCCTCGACCAGCAGCCAGCCACCCGGCGCGACTGCCTCCGCGAGCCGCCGCAGCGCGACCGGGTGGGGGTGGAGGTGCGCGACCAGAAGCCGTGCGTGGACGAGGTCGAAGCTGCGGCGGGGCAGGTCGTCCACCATGACGTCCATCCGCCGGACCTCGACCTGCGGTGGCAGCTGGTCGAGGAAGCGGGTGTCACGGTCGACGGCGAGAACCTGGCCGGCCGGGCCCACAACCCCGGCGAGGGCTCGGGCAACCGAGCCGGTGCCTGCTCCGGCCTCGAGGCAGCGGTGCCCCGGCCCGATCCCCAGGCCGGCCACCAGCCGCATCGTGCCCGGATCCCACATGTGCGCCATCGCCTCGAGGCGTGATCGCTCGTCCGGATGCGCCTGGTCCAGAACGTAGGAGGACGACTGAGCCTTTTCCGTCATCGACTCGCACCTGTTGGTCGGTTGATTCGCTGATCAGGGCCTGCATGGAGCAAAATCCCGCAGTGTGGCGGATCCGGGGCCAGTAACGTCGACCTGGCGGTCCGCGCCCACCCGCCGCACGGCGACCCACCGCGATCCCGCACCACCGTACAGCCACAACAATCCACGCCAATAGGGCAAAAGGGAGATAAAGTCGTTTTGCGATCCGCAAGAAGTGAGAATTTCGGTTGTTTCGGCGGCCGAAATCCTCACTTCTTGCTCAGGGGTAGTGGTGTCGGCAGATGCCCGAAGCCCGGGATTCCGTGATCGGCTCCAGGGTGGCTGGGATTCCTCCGCGTATTCTTTCGTGTCTCGCGAATCCCTCCTCGACGATCCGTGCTTCCTATTGGCTCATAGGTTTCCCTGTCGGGTAGGGAGAACCAGTGTGACCAGTGCTCGGCGCGCTGGAAGGATGACGGCTCTGATCCCGGGAATGTGCCGCCGGAACCGGTCGGCGGAGGATGCTCCGAGAGAGGACGTGGACGTGTCCACTGCTCCGCAGGTTGTCTTCGACGCCTTCCACCCGGCGCACCGGTCGAACCCCTACCCCCGGTACGCGGCCGTCCGTGAGTACACGGCGCTCTACCCGCTGCGGCCGGACATCCTCATGGCGACCCGTTACCGGGAGTGCGCGGCGGTCTTCGCGGACCCGCTGTGGGGGCACGGATACGAGGACGGCATAAACCCGTTCCGGCCGGGCGTCGATCCCGACGACGTTCCCGGGTCGATGCTGCGAATGGATCCGCCGAACCACACCCGGGTGAGAGGCCTGGTCAAGAGCGCCTTCATGCCGCGCACCACGGCCGGAATCCGCGATCGGATCGAGAACCTCGTCAACAGGCTGCTCGACGCGGCGATCGAGGCCGGTGAGGTTGACCTGATGGAGGCGTTCGCGCGTCCGCTGCCGCTGACCATCATCGGAGACCTGCTCGGTATTCCGCGTGAGGACCACACCATGGTCCAGAAGTGGTCGTTGGAGATCGTCCGCGGTACGGACCCGGACATCCTGCAGACTCCCGAGAGCCTGGCTCGCAGGCCGGCGGCCATGGCGGAGTTCGAGGCCTACTTCGCCGCGCTGCTCGCCCGGCGGCGCGTCGATCCGCGCGACGACATACTGACCGGGCTGTGTGCGGCCCAGGACGAAGGCCAGCTGAACGGCGGTCGCGAGCCGCTCGGGCTCGCCGTCGGGCTGCTGATCGGCGGCTACGAGACGATCTCGGATGTGATCGGCAAGAGCATCGTCGCCCTGCTGCGCAACCCCGACCAGGTTCAGCGGTGGCTCGCCGACCCGGATCTGGCGGCACCCGCCGTCGACGAGCTGCTGCGGTACGAGCCACCGGTGCAGTTCACCCACCGGGTGGCCTTGGCCGAACGCGAGGTCGCCGGGCACACGTTCGCCCGCGGCGACGGCATCGTCATCCTGACCGCGGCCGCGAACCGCGACCCGGCCGTGTACATCGACCCGGACCGCCTGGACATCACCCGGTTCGCCGGCCGGGCCCCGGCGCCGCGCCACCTGTCGTTCAGCGGTGGGCCGCACTACTGCCTCGGCGCGCACCTCGGCCGGCTGGAGACCGAGATCGCGATCGACACCCTCCTGCGCCGTGCGCCCGGCCTGGCACTGACCGACGAGCCTGTCTGGCGTGACACGGTCGCCATCCACGGCCTGGACACGCTCCCGGTCCGCCTTCGGGCCTGAGCCTCGCCAGGCCTGAGCCTCGCCTCGCCAGGCCTGAGCCTCGCCTCGCCAGGCCTGAGGTTTGCCAGGCCTGAGGTTTGCCAGGGCCGAGCCACGAGGGAGCCGGCCGGCCTCACCGCCCACCGCCGTCCTGCCAGGTGCGGCTGACTACGAGGTGCAGGCGGCGTATTAGCATGCGGGCTGCACCAAAAGCCGGGCGGGCATTGATGGCTGCGGAGCGGCTGTGCCACGCATTCGAGGAAGGGGCCTTCTCTGCGGCGACCGGGGGGTTGGCTCCACTGCCGATTGCGGTGTTCGTCTCGGAGAGCAAACGACCATGAACAAAGCAACAAGGATTTTACGAACTGTTGTGGTGGGTGCCCTGTTGGCTGTGGTGGCGGGCTGTGGCGGGTCGTCCGACACGAGTGCTCCGGAGGCGTCCTGCAGCAGTCCCGGTGTCACCGCGGACAAGGTCGAGGCCGGCGTCGTCATTTCGGATTCGGGGAGCGGCAGCGATGCCTTCTCGTCCGCCCGTGCGGGCGTGAACGCAAGATTCAGGCTTGCCAACGCAAACGGCGGCGTCCACGGGCGCGACATCGAGTACACCTGGCGGGACGACGCAAGCCAGCCGGAGGAGAGCGTCAGAGCCGCCAACGAGCTCGTCCAGAAGGAGTCCGTCTTCGGTATTCTTCCCATCACCACGGCGCTGACCGGCGCGCTGGACGGGCTGCAGAAGGACGGCGTTCCCGTCGTGGGGTTCGCGCTGCCGTCGTGGTCGTCCTACAACAATCTCTTCGCCTACAGCTACATCTCGGATCCGACGGCCATCGGCCGGTATTTCATGAACGCCGGCGCCACGAAGGTCGGCTTCGTGATGACGGGCACGGCCGAGTCCACGACGCAGGCCGCGCAGAAGTACCTGCGGGCGTTCGCGGCGATCGGGCTGGACACCACGGACATGACGCCCTATGTGGCGAGCGTGGACAGTCCGACCCAGATCATGGGCAGGCTGAAGGACGTCGGCGTCGACGCGCTGATCGGCTTCACCGTTCCCACGGACCTCGCCAACCTGATCGGCGCGGCGCGGGACATCGGCATGCCGCTCAAGGCGACGATCTCGCTCACCGGCTATGACCAGACGGTGCTCCAGTCGCTGGGCCAGAAGCTGGCCGGCGTCTCGTTCGACGTGCACTTCCGCCCGTTCGAGTCGCCCGACGCCGCCATTGACACCTACCGGAAGGCGATGGCGACCTTTTCGCCCGAGACCCAGTCGGACCAGCAGTGGGCCATGTGGGGCTACATCTACGCCGACATGTTCGTGAAGGGGCTGGAGGTCGCGGGTGACTGCCCCACCCGGGAGAGTTTCATAACCGGCCTCAGGCAGGTGCACCAGTACAACGCGGGCGGCCTGATCGAGACGGTCGACTTCGCCACCAACGCGACGCAGCCGGCGCCCTGCATGTCCTTCGTGCAGATCAACGCGGCGGGGTCCGCGTTCGAGCTCGTCAACGAGCGCCTGTGTCACGACGGTACGGCCGGCCAGTAACTGCTACTCGCGCGTCCCGGTGCGGCCGACGTCGCTGTCGGCCGCACCGGGCATCGGCCGCGGGTCAGCGCAGCCCGGAGCGGACGAACGCGTCGATGACCTGCCGCTGCATCACCAGGTAGATGGCGAAGATGGGCAGGCAGGCCAGCCCGGACGCCGCCATGATCGCGCCCCAGGCGTCGCCTTCGGCGCCCAGGAAGCTGCGGATGCCCAGCTGCACCACCGAGTTCGCGCGGGGCAGCACGAGCGCGGGCCACAGATAGTCGTTCCAGGCCGTGATGAACAGCAGGATCGACAGCGAGGCGAGAACCGGGCGCAGGTTCGGGATCACCACGGTCCACAACGTCGTCCAGGACCCGCGTCCGTCCATCTTGGCCGCGTCGAGCAGCTCGCGGGGAAAGGCCTGCATGTGCTGGCGGAGCATCAGCACGGCCAGCGCCGAGCACAGGTTGGGCACGATCACGCCGGCGAGGGTGTTGAGCAGCCCGATGTTCGACAGCACCAGGTAGTTCGAAACCATCGTCACCTGGAACGGCACCAGCCAGGTGGCGACGAAGAGCAGGAACAGCAGCCCTTTCCCGCGGAAATCCCACGCGGCGAACGCGTAGGCGGCCAGCAGGCAGACGAGGAGCTGGCCCACGGCGGTCACCGCGGCGATCACAAAGGTGTTCGCGAGCAGGGTTCCGACGTCCAGGGAATCGAAGACGATCCGATAGTTCTCCAGGCTCAGCGGCCACGGGAACAGCGAGTTGTCGTTGACGTCGCCGGGGCGCCGGAACGAGCTGGCGAACATCCAGTAGATGGGGAACAGGCTGAACACGCTCAGCACGGTCATCAGCAGATGGCGGCCGGATGCCGGCAGCCAGCGCCGCCGCGAGGTCCCGGCCGCGGCGCCGCCTCCCGTCTCCTCCGTGCCCGCCCCCGCCGAGCAGGAGACCGCGGCAGCTGCGCCCTCCGTGGCAGCGCCAGCCGAAGAAGGGGTAGCCGAAGAAGGGGCAGCTGCCGAGCGAGCGGCTGTGCCAGCCGAGGCGGAGGGTGCGGCGAGGGGCTCGGAGATGCTCATTTCGCGGAGTTCCTCAGTCGTCATGGAAGCTGAAGCGGTCAGCGAGCTTCACCAGTCCGGCGGCGAGCAGACCGAAGCAGCCGAAGAACACGAGCCCGGCGGCGGAGGCCAGGCCGGAGTCCATGCTGCGGAAGCCGAACTCCCACAGCAGGTAGTAGACGTTGGTCGTGCTGTCCGCCGGGCCACCCTGGGTGAGCACGTCGATCAGCGGGAAGGTCCACTGGCCTGACAACAGCACCGTCATCAACAGCATGAACAGCAGGGTCGGCCGCAGCAGCGGCAGCGTGATCCAGCGCAGGATCTGCCAGCGGGACGCCCCGTCCATCTCGGCGGCCTCGGCGTAGTCGGGGCTGATTCCGGACAGCCCCGCCGACACGACGAGCACCGCGAATCCGAGCATCTGCCAGGCGCAGATCGCGAGCACCGCCGGCAGCGCCGTCGACTCCTCCCGCAGCCAGTTGTGATCGCCCAGCCCGAACAGGCGGTTCAACAGCCCGGACGGGTCATACAGCCAGCGCCACACGGCCGCGGTCGCCACCGGCGCGACCAGCATCGGGACGAAGACCATCGCGCGGTAGGCCGTCCGGCTGCGTTCTCCCAGCCGGCGGGTGACCAGCGCGATCACCGTGGGCAGCACGATGGAGAACGGCAGCAGACCGAGGACGTACCAGAGCGTGTTCAGCGCCGCGCCGCGAAGCTGCGGGAGCTGCAGAACCCGCTGGAAGTTCGCAAGCCCCACGTAGGTCTTCGGCGAGGTGGGCAGCAGGTTCCAGTGGTAGACGGACAGCTGCGCCGCCTCGACCAGCGGCTTGTAGGTCCACAGCACCAGGCAGGCCAGCGCCGGGAGCAGGTAGAGATAGGGCGGTGCGGCGCCGCGTAGCCGGTGGGCCAGGCCCGGCCGGGTGGCCGAGACCTGGCCCGACCCGGCCGGGCTCGTGGGCGCCGCCGTCGCCGCGGTCAGCGCGGCTTCGACGAACACGGGTCATGCTCCTTACTCTCCGCTTGTTTCCTCGGTCTTCTCCACCGCGTCAGCGGTGCCCGGACGACTGGATCAGGCGGAGGTGAGCCCGTACTCCTCGGCAAGCTCGGCCATGTCGGCCAGGTTCATCTCGTAGACCGCGGCACCCGGGTCGACCGGCACCGAGGTCGCGACGGCACCGAGCGGGAAGACGTCCAGCCGGGTGTAGAAACCGCCGGTCAGGCCGGCGAACTGGTCGGCGGGGCCAAGGGTGCGCGCACTGTAGGCGGTCGCGCCGGCGACCCACACCGGCACCCCGCCGATGCTCCCGGCGGAGGCGTGGTGCGCGTGCCCGCAGACCACGATCTTGACGTCGCTGCCGCGCAGGACGTCGGCGAGCTCGGCCGACTGGCTGAGGATCATCCCGTTGAGCATCTCGACGGGCGAGGGCACCGGCGGGTGGTGCAGGGCGAGCACCGTGCCCGCGGGCGCGGCGGTGGCGAGCTCGTCGGCGAGCCAGCCCAGCTGCGCGTCGGAGAGCAGGCCGGCGTGCTCGTCCGGCTCGGTGCTGTCGAGAACGATGATGCGCAGGTCACCCGCCCAGTGCACGTAGTCGTGCGGGGTGTCGGCGGTCGGCTCGGCGCCGAGCAGCCCTTCGCGGAACGGCCCGCGGCTGTCGTGGTTGCCCATCACGTAGAGCACCGGCGCGCCGATCCGCTCGGCGACGGGCTCGACGGTGTCCCGCAGACGGCGGTAGGCGTCGAGCTCGCCCTTGTCGGCGAGGTCGCCGGTGAGCAGCAGTGCGTCCACCTGGACGCCGGACTTCTCCACCTGCTCCAGCGCGGCGACCAGGTTGGCGTGGGTGTCGACCTTGCCCATCATCAGCGAGCCCTCGGGCACGATGTGGGTGTCGCTGATCTGGATCACGGTGTGGGTGAGCTTCTGCGGCTCGGGAATCAGGAACATGGTTCGGCCTTCCGTGCGAGGCGGAGTCGAGGTCTGCGCGGGGAGACCTGCGCGGGAGAGGCGTCAGGCCGTTGAAACATCGTCGGTCACCGGTTGTCGTCGGTCACCGGCTGTTGTCGGCTATCGGCTGCTGTCGGTCACCGGTTGTCGTCGGTCAGCAGTGCCTCGACCAGGCGGTCGAGGGCCTGCGGGGTCGCGCCGTGCGCCAGCAGGTAGCCGCGGACGTCGCCGTGCCGGGCCCGGATGCGCGCCAGCGTGTCGAGGATGAGCTGGGGCGGGCAGGCCATCACGTCCGTCGGGAGGTCGCCGGGGCCGGCGCCGGCGCCGGCCCCGGCCAGCTGCCGCACCGCGGCGATCGCCTCCTCCCGCAGGTAGCGGGCCGTCAGCGCGAAGTCGGCGGCGATGGTCTCGTCCGGCACCCCGCACAGGTCGAGGACCATCGCGACGACCATTCCCGTCCGGTCCTTGCCGGCGCTGCAGTGCACGATGCCGGGCAGCGCACCGGGTTCGGCCAGGGCGAGCACCGCGGCGGTGAGCCGGTCGCCGCGGTTGTCCACGGCGAAGTCGTAGATCGCCTGCAGGCTGACGGCGGCGCCGGCGCCGCGCAGGACGTCCATCGCCGCGTTGGCGCCGGCCGCGGCCGCGGCGCCCGGGGTGGCGGCGGCTGCCTGTGCCGTGTTGGCCTGGGCCGTCGCGGAGGCGGCGTCCGTCGGGGCGGCGTCCGCCGGGGGAACCGTGTAGATCGGTACCCAGACCGAGCGGGCCGGGAGCTGCCCCAGCGCGTCCGGTTCCTGCGCGCGCTCGCCGGCTTCCCGCAGGTCGACGACCGAGCGCAGGCCGAGCTGGGCGAACCGGGCCCGGGCGGTGTCGGTCAGGGCGTGCATCGCGCCGCAGCGCAGCAGCGTGCGCCAGCGCACCCGGCGCCCGTCCGCGGCGCGGTAGCCGCCGACGTCACGCAGGTTGACCGAACCGGGCAGCTCAAGCCCGCGTCGGGCGCTCTCGGCGCTCTCGGCGCTCTCGGCGCTCTCAGTGACCTCGGTGCTCTCAGCGACCTCGACGGTTTCGGTGCTCTCGGCGACCTCGGTGTTCCCAACGGTGTCGATGGTCATCTCGCTCACTTTGTTGGGAGGAGATCGTCGGCCTGACGCTGGGCCTCGGCCAGGGTGGACTTCGCGTCCTTGCCGCCGTAGACCGCGCTTTCGACCGCGGTCATCATCAGGTCGCCGATCTGCTGGTAGTCGTCACCGGGGAAGGAGACCCACGGCTTGAGCCGGGTCAGCTGCTCGAGGTTCGGCTTGATCAGGGGGTTCTTGTCGGCCCAGTCCTTGAGCGTGGCCGGGTCGTCGACGAGGCTCGGCCGCAGCGGCAGGTAGCCGATCTTCGACGAGATCACGGTGTAGGCACGGTCGCTGGTGAGGAACTTGATGAGCTCCCAGCCGGCCCGCTGCTTGGCCGGGTCGGTCGAGAGGATCGTCAGGCCGGAGCCGGAGTTCGTCGGCACCGCGGCCTTCGAGCCGAAGCCGGGCTCGGCCGCCGACCGCAGCTCCCAGCCACCGGCCTGGGCCTGCTGAATGAACAGTCCCTGGACGGCGCTCGTCTCCAGAAGCATGCCGAGGTCACCGCGACCGAACGTCTCGAACGCCTGCGCCTGCGACAGGTTCGGGCTCACACCCGCCTTGACCAGGTCGGCCGCCATCTGGACGGCTCCGACGGCCCCCGACTCGGCGAACGTCAGCTTCGTGCCGTCCTCGGAGAGCACCCGGCCGCCGTTGGAGAGCACCAGCGACTGGAAGCACCAGTCACCGGCGGACTTCGTCAGGCAGTCGATCAGTACACCGCCCTTGCCGGTCTTCTCCCTGATGGCCGTCGCCGCCGTCTTCACCTCGGCCCAGGTCGTCGGGGGCTTATCCGGGTCGAGCCCGGCCTGCCGGAACAGGTTCGCGTTGTACCAGAGCACCGGGGTGGAGAAGACGTACGGAACCGCGTAGGTGTGCCCGTTGACGTCACCGAGCGTGCGCGCGGACTCGGCGAAGGGGTGGTCACCCTCGAAGTTCTCCTGGACGGCGTCCTTGCCGACCAGCGTGTCGATGGGCTGGGCGCCCAGGCTGGTGGCGGCGAAGCTGAGCGCGTTGAAGGTGACCTGGGCGACGTCCGGTGGATTGCCGGCAAGCGCCTGGTTCTTGATGCTTCCGACGATGTCGGTCTGGCTGGCGCCCTGTGGCGGCTGTGCCCTGACCGTGATGTTGGGGTGTTCCTTCTGGAACTCGGCGAGCAGGCCCTCGATCGCAGGCTTCCAGGTGCCGGTGGACGTCAGGTTGTAGCTCTCGAAGACGATCGAGACCTTCTGGTCCGCGGAGAGCTCGGGAATCGTGCTGGTGGATCCGGCGGCGTCCGTCGTCGAGGCGGCGGGTGAGGACGACGTCGCGCAGGCCCCGGCGGTCAGCGCGACGAGCGCGATGCCGGCCGCGGCGAGCGACAGGCGTGGTCTGGCCACGTGATGCTCCTCTGCATGATGGCGTGGCGAATGAAGGATGATGAACGAACGGGATGAACAGGGCGAACGGGAAACGGTGATCGCGGGGAAGCGCGGCCCGGCGTCTCGGCGGCCTGGCGGCCTGGCGGCCCGCGTCAGACCGCGGCGGCGACGGGCCGCTGCGGCAGGTGCCGTGTACTCGGCGTGTGCCGTGTACTCGGCGTGTGCCGCGGGCTGGCGTCGTCCGGGGTGGGCTGCCAGGCGAGGCGGCGGCCGCTGGTGCGGTCGAAGAGGTGCACCTGGCCGAGGTCGACGGTGAGCGTGACGGCGTCGCCCCGGCGCAACCCGACCGGGCGCGGCCCGCGCAGCGCGACCGGCTGACCGCCGATCTCACACCACGCGACTTCCTCACCGCCGAGGTTCTCGACGCCGGTGACGACCCCCCGCAGCCGTGCCCGCTCGGCCGATTCGGCCGGCGCGCTCGACCCGGCTGGCGTAGCTGTGTCGGCGGGCGCAGCCGAGCCATCGGCGTCGCGGACGACCCGCAGGTGTTCCGGGCGCAGGCCGACTGTCACGTCCCGGGCGGCGTCCGAGCCGGCCCACAGTGGGATCTCCAGGTCCGTGGCCGCCACGCGCAGCCGGGCGGCGCGTTCGGAGATCCGGGCCGAGAGCAGGTTCATCGGCGGTGAGCCGAGGAAGCCCGCGACGAACACCGAGGCGGGATTGTCGTACACCTCGGTCGGGGTGCCGATCTGCTCGAGACGTCCGCCGTCGAGCAGCGCGACCCTGGTCGCCATCGTCATGGCCTCGACCTGGTCGTGCGTGACGTAGACGAACGTCGACCGGAGCCGGTGGTGCAGCGCCGACAGCTCGGTCCGGGTCGCGGTGCGTAGTTTGGCGTCGAGGTTGGACAGCGGCTCGTCCATGAGGAACGCCTGCGGTTTGCGCACCAGCGCGCGGCCGAGGGCGACTCGCTGCCGCTGCCCACCGGAGAGCTCTTTGGGATGTCGCCCCAGTAGCGCGGTGAGCTCCAGCTGGCCGGCGACCTCGCGGACCCGCTCGGCGATCTCCCGTTTCGGCAGCCGGGCCGCGCGCAGCGGGAAGCCGATGTTCCGTTCGACGGTGAGATGGGGGTAGAGCGCGTAGCTCTGGAACACCATGGCCAGGTCACGGTCCCGCGCTGGCGCGTAGGTGATGTCGGTGTCTCCCAGCAGAACGCGCCCCGCCGTCGGCTCGATCAGGCCGGCGATCATCCGGAGCAGGGTCGTCTTGCCGCATCCGCTCGGTCCGAGCAGCACCAGGAAGTCGCCATCGGCGATCTCCATCGAGATGTCCTCGACAGCGTGAACGGACCCGAACTGCCTGGTAAGGCCCTCGATCCTGATCCCAGCCACCCCGGCCCCCTTCGTGTACCACAGTTTCAAGATTCGAAACTGTCATGGCTTGCTGTTACATGAGGAAGGGTCGGCCAGCCAGGTGAACAAACCGGGACGGACGGGGGAACGTGCGCGGTAACTTGCACGACGATGCAGGTCAGAGGCATCCACCCGGCTCTGGTCACGGAAATCTTGATCGTCAGTACGCCGGGTCGCCTGAGCCGTGTATGAAATGCTGCATGGCGACACCCGGGAACGACACGTCCACCGCGCCGGCAGGGGCCCCGCTGCCCGGCGGGCTGTTCGCCGTCGTCCAGGCCGCGCTGCCGGGGCTGATCCGCAGCGAACGGCGAGTGGCGGAGGTGTGCCTGGCCCAACCGGACGATGTCGTTCAGTGGTCGGTCGCCGAGCTGGCCGCGGCGGCGGGAGTGTCGACGGCGACCGTCGTACGCGCCTGCCAGCACCTCGGATTCCGCGGCTTCCAGCACATGAGGCTGGAGCTTGCCCGCCAGGCCGGGGCTCTCTCGCTGCGTGACGCGCGGGCACCGCTCCCCGACGACCCGCCCGAGCGGGTCGTCGACGCAGTCTTCGCGACCGCGGCGGAGGCGCTGACCGACGCCCTCGGGCCGCTGGACCGCGGCGCGCTCGCGCCAGCGGTCGACCTGCTGGTGCACGCGAACAGGCTGCTGCTCGTCGGCAACGGCGGCTCGGCGCCGGTCGCTCAGGACGCTGCGCTGCGCTTCATCACCATCGGCCGACCGGCCGAGGCCCCGACCGACTCGATCACGCAGGCGCTCGCGGCCCGGCTGCTGGCCCCGACCGATGTCTGCATGGTGATCACCAGCAGCGGGGCGAACGAGCCGACTCTGCGGGCGGCCGAGGCGGCACGTGCCGCGGGAGCGCCGGTGATCGCGATCACGAGCTACTCGGCGGGGCCGATCACCGAACTCGCGACGGTGCTACTGGTGGTGGGAACGCCAGGTCTGCCCCTGGGCAGCGAGACGATCGCCAGCAGACTGTCATCGTTGCTGCTCCTGAACGCACTGCAGCTCGCGGTGATGCTCCGGATTCCCGCGGACGCCTCCGCCCACAACGCTGGCGCGATCAAGGAAGTGCTCGACCACCAGCTGCGCACCGAGGCCCCGTCGTCGCCACGGCGACGGACCACCCGTTGAGACCTGCGGGGCGCGGCCTGAACAGCAGCGCCGCAGGGCGTGCGAAGCGAGTCGGACGGATGTCCACTCGGATTCGCACGCCCTGCGGCGCGACGCGACTGTGCTGACGCGGGGGTCAGGCCGCGTTTCCAGCGGAGTGCCCGGACTGCCTTCCCCGGGCCCGGCGCCTGAACGGTACCGGTGATCTTTACGGCTTCTGGATGAGAGGAACCGGTCAGCCGGTGTAGTACGGAACGCCGGGCACGGCCGACAACGCCGCCGGAGCCGCAACGGGTACGCCACCGCCGCCGCCGCCACCGCCGCCGCCACCGCCACCGCCACCGCCGCCACCGCCGCCGCCGCCACCGCCGCCACCAGTGCCGCCACCGCCACCGCCGCCGGTTCCTG